>JAZDNJ010000076.1:0-6289 GCA_043800105.1 Patescibacteria group bacterium | reverse complement strand
AACCTGCCTTCGCTTTTGGTGTTCCTCCACATATCAACGGATTTTACCCCTACATGTGGAATTCCAGTTGCCTCTGCCACTCTCTAGTACACTAGTTTTTGTAGCGATTCGATCGTTGAGCGACCGGATTTAACTACAAACTTGATGTACCACCTACGAACCCTTTACGCCCAATAATTCCGGATAACGCTTGCACCCTACGTATTACCGCGGCTGCTGGCACGTAGTTAGCCGGTGCTTATTCCTGGGGTACCTTCATCATTTATTCCCCCAGAAAAGGAGTTTACAACCAAAAGGCCTTCGTCCTCCACGCGGTGTCGCTCCGTCAGGCTTTCGCCCATTGCGGAAGATTCCTCACTGCTGCCTCCCGTAGGAGTATGGACCGTGTCTCAGTTCCATTGTGTCTGGTCATGCTCTCACACCAGATACCCGTCATAGCCTTGGTAGTCTATTACACTACCAACTAGCTGATAGGCCGCAGGCCCCTCCCAAACCGCAAAAGCTTTACTCTTACGAGACTATCCGGTATTAATCACCCTTTCGGATGGCTATCCCTGAGTCTGGGGCAGGTTCCAACGTGTTACTCACCCGTTCGCCGCTCCCCCACCCTATCTTCGATGATTCGAAGACAAAGTGGGGGCGCTCGACTTGCATGTGTTAGGCGCACCGCTAGCGTTCATCCTGAGCCAGGATCAAACTCTTCATAAAAAAATTGTTTGATTGAATAGTTGAACCTCAATACGAATATTGAGGCGAATATATTCCTGTGTGTAAATCTTACGATTCACAGTATAAAACTCTAGAATTCTGCATAGTTGTTCCCTCCGGTGTAACACCGGAGTTCTTATACTTTTCTGTACTGCATTCAAAATGCAATGCATCGTTTTGAAACACATGGACTTGGTTTCAAAACATCCCTTTGATTCAAAAGAACAAAAGGCTTACTTAAGAGCTTATTCATATGCATCTCAGTCTAAGCACATGGATTTTAGCTAAGGCACTAGGTGAAGTCAAGAAAAAACTTTTGAAAAAACCCGCCACTGGAGGGTAGTTTTTTTTATGGTAAAATCAGGTCAGGTTATCATACTGACACACAAAAAAAATGACATTGCTTCAGAGTCTCGATTTAGTACTGAAAGATCCGCGTTACCTGATTCCTATTATCATATGGTCGCTGATATGGAAAGGAATAGCTCTCTGGAAGTGCGGCCGGAACAATCAGCTCAGATGGTTCGTCGTTCTGCTTGTAGTAAACACAATTGGCCTACTGGAAATTGTCTACATAGTATGGTTTCAGGGCAACCGTAAAAAAACGGTAAAACAATCACTAACTAAGACCTAAAATCTGTTCACGGGTATCCTCTGGTACTTTTCTGCGTTTTTCCATGTATTCTTTTGCCATCCTCAAGCTCTTTATATCTGTTTCAAAATATTCGAATGGCAGATATTTTCCATTCTCACCCTTCATCATAGAAAGCTGATAAACTTTCCCGTCAGGTATTCTTATCAAAACGGTTGCTTCTATCATACTTCCATAAACGCGCCCTTGTGGTTTACGCTTATATATCGCTGAGCCAAAAAGTGCATCAAAATCTTCCTGACTGATTTCAACCGGAGCTTCTTCATTTACAGGAAATGGAGTTAAGCCGATATAGTCACGCTTAAGCTGCTCAGGTGGAGTGGAAGCAAGTAAATCATATATACCCGAACGTTGCATAAATGAACTGACAGCAGCGGCATTCTGTTGCATAAAATCAGGACTTTCATCAATCCTGGTCTCTTCCACTTGTTCCGCGGCTTCCTGACCTGCGGTAAGAATCCTCTCTAAAGCCTCCGGATCATTTTCATATCGCTTGATCAACGCGGCAAGCCCTGCTTTAGCAGATTCACCACCTTGTTCCGGACCCTGGGGGAACCCGATCTTTGTATTAGCCATATTTAAGTATAATTAGTGATTATTTTATAATTATACACCAAATATGCTTTTATGACAAGATTTTAGCGGCTCCTGAATAACTTTGGGTCAGTTTAATTCTTCCTCCGGTTCAAGAAGCATACTAAGCCTTCTAATCGCATCAGGATCATAATTAAAAAGCTCATACAGACTGCGGCGTGAAAGGTTTGCATACCCATCTTCGTTCAGAAGTGGCTGATTGCCTTCAGATGTAGACTCAGGCAGTCTTACGCTAATTGGGTCTTCTCTATCGGGCCCTTTTGGATCAAACATAAAATGGAGAGCTAAAAAATATCAGAAGTTATTTTAGCTCCCAAACTACATTTTGTAAAGCCTTCCCATTCGTATTATCCCACACATAATCCGCGTATTTCAGATACAGATCACGGCGCTCTTCCCAAACCACATGGATCTCATTTTCCAAAGCCCCGCCAGTGAGTGACGGACGCCCCCGTTCTTTCGTAATTCTGTCACTTAAAATATTGGAGTCAGCAAAAATAAAAACATTCACAGAATTATTTTTGAGAGCCCTCATATTTTTCGGACTCAAAACCACTCCCCCGCCTGCCGCGATAACCAGATTTTCTGCCCCTGCAAATTGTGAACAAATTTTTTGTTCGACTTTGCGGAAATAGGGCCAACCCTTAAGCTCCACCAATCTTTCGATTTTCATATTTTCCGTTCTTTCAATCTCATTATCCAAGTCAACAAATTTCCGGCCGAGCTTCTTTGCGATCCTCTTTCCATGAAAAGTCTTTCCGCTGCACCGCATTCCGGTTAAAAGCAGATTTTTCTGTCCAAGCTTTATAGGGCTTAAATAAGCCATTTCTAAATCATTCCAAAAGCCGGGGTAAGTTTTCTCCGTACAATCCGGATTCTTGATCACAATGCCCGGAATCTTTGTCCCAAGCACCGCGAAACACATAGCCATGCGATGGTCGTTGTAAGTCTCAATTGTCGAACCACCGCTTAGTTCATAGTCCTCAGTCTCCGATAAGTCCGAAAACTCTCGGAGCCCTTCGGACCGTAGCCCTTGAATCTGAATTGAATCTTTTGTCGTTTTTACTTTCACCCCCACCCTCGTCAGCTCATTTTTCAAAGCCGCAAGCCGGTCGGTTTCTTTGATTCGCAAAGTCGAAAGCCCTGTGATTTTGGTGGTTCCTTTGGCAAAAGCCGCACAAACCGCCAAAGTCATAGCCGCGTCCGGCATGGCACCCATATCGATCGTTCTAAAAATTCCCATTTTAAGCTGCCGCAATGCCTCCGGAAAATTCACATCCCCCTGAATGGCTTTTTTATAATTAAGATTTTTGAATTTAAGTTTTCCGCCATGTAAAAAATGCAGTGCGCTGAAATAAGTCGCGGCCGTCGCGTCCCCTTCCACAGTATAATCCGTCCCTTTGTAATTCTGCGGCTTTATTTCAAAAGATCGGTACTGATTATTCTTAACTTTCACGCCAAAAGACCTCATCACAGTAATAGTTGTATCGATATAAGATCTGGAAACAATGTCGCCGATAACCTCTATTCTAAAAGGTTTACCAAGCAAAGGCCCGAGCATCAGAAGGGCCGAAAAATACTGACTGCTTTTATTACCCTTCATCCGGACGACATGCTGTTTGGAATTTGGAATTTGGAATTTGGAGATTTTAATAGGAGGACAGCCTTCAGCATTCAGATACTCAATCTCAGCCCCTAACTGACGCAGGCCATCGGCCAGATCGGCAATGGGCCTTTCCTGCATACGCTGACTGCCTGTAATAATTGTTTCCCCGGCTCTAAGAACAGAAACTGCCGTCAAAAAACGCGTGGCTGTACCTGCATTATGAAGATCAACGGTAATTTTTCCGCTTTTAAACTTTCCGCCCTTACCGATTATTTCAGTGTAATTTTTTGTCTCACGCACACCAACTCCAAATTCCCCAAGGGCTCTCAGCATCACTTCGGTATCATCCGATTTCAAAGCGCCATAAATTCGCGACTTACCGCCGGCCAGGGAGGCGCACAAAAGAGCCCTGTTGGTCACGGACTTAGAACCGGGAAGCGATAAAAAAAGATCCAGCTTCCGCTTAAGAGGAATAACTTCCCTTGTATTCATAACGTTCAGCTAAAGGACGCTAAAAACGGTGCCAGCGAAGTAAACACAAGCGCCGCGATAGCGATATACACGATTATTTTGATGATCTTTTTATTGTTTCTCATGTCCGAATGATAAATCAAAAATTATAAATCTTAAATCAAAAATCATAAATCTAAATTATTGTACATCTCCTTCGGCCACAATGATTTCCTGATAAGTACTGACATTATTTTTACTGTCGGTTACTTCAAGAACCACCGTATAGGAGCCGGGAAATTCAAAAGTATGGGTGGGGTTTTTACTGCTGCTTTCAACGCCGTCGCCAAACTGCCAGCTGTAACCGGATACGGTACCTGTTGAACACTTGGAATCAAAAGCAACTGTCAGCGGAGCCATCCCGCTCATCCGGCTGGGTGTAAAACAGGCCTTTAGAGGGACTTCCCGGACATAAATGACCTTCGATGTGGCAGCGGATTCATTGTTATTGGTAAGAACTTTAAGCTTAGCTGTATATGACCCAACAGAAGCGTATTTGTGGGAAACAATGGCGCCGGTTATCGTCTTCGGACTGGCATCGCCAAAATCCCATTCATAACTGACAATATTTCCCTGATAAGCGCTGGATGAAGAGCCGTCAAATTTTACCGTAAGCGGCGCAGTACCTTCTTCGGGGGTAGCGGTAATAACGGCAAGCACACCGGGTTCCTGCACCAGCACCTGCATGGTAGCGGTACTCTTTTGATTCTGTGAATCCGCAACAGTCAGATTAACCGTATAAGTACCGGCTTTTTCAAAGGTATGACTTACTTTTTCTCCTTCCTGATCGACTACTCCGTCTGCGTCAAAATCCCATTCATACTGAACAATATCATTGTCTGCATCCCGGGAAGCCGAAGCGTTAAATTCGACTTTAAAGGGAAGTATGCCAGTAAGCGGCTGCCCTGCGGCAGCTGCCGGCGTGGAGCCAATGGCAGCCTCGGGGACCGAAGAAATGGCCTGAGCCTCAATTTCAACCGAACTCGCCGCTTTATTGCCCAGCTCATCTTCAACACTGAGCGTCACGGAATAAAAGTCCGGTTTATTAAACACATGGGTTGTGCTCTTTCCGGATTGCAGATCTGAACCGTCCCCAAAATCCCACTGATATTTGATAATCTTTCCTTTAAGCCCAACTGAACGGCTGGCATCAAAACGGAGCTGCAAAGGAATAGGCCCCTTAAGAGCCGGCGTGACATCGATAACTGCCGATACAATAGGTTTATCGGTAGCGGTCACCTCAATGTTGCGATAATAGTTTTCGACATTGTCATTCTTGTCAATCGCTCTTAAGTGAACCTTATAAACACCGATCTGACCGAAAGTATGTCGTGGCCTTAGGTTATCAGGGCCCTCCAGTTCGTAAACGCCATCGCCGTCAAAATCCCAGTCCAGACTGGCCACATTGGGCTTGGAAACAATGATACTGGCATCAAACTGCACCACAAGCGGAGCCGTTCCGGCGGACGGCTCAGCCCCAAAAGCCGCGTTAGGAATAGAAATAATCTGCGTGTAAGGCTCACGATATGTATCTTCGCCAGCCACCTTTACCTGTAAGCCAACGGTATAAGTTCCCTTTCGGGCATACAGGTGAGTGACTTCCGGACTGGTAACCGGTGTTTCAAACTCGCCGTCACCATCCAGATCCCAGTTCATATTTGATATGCGAATTCCGCCCATCTCAAGCGCCTTGGCAACGTTGAGGGCGCTGAACTTGATTTCCACCGGAGCCGTCAGATTGTTCAGATCTTTAGGCTCTTCAACCACAATTTCAGCGATAATTTTTTCCGCGGCAATTTCAATGCGGCTAATGTAGTTGGCGAGCACTACCCAAATACCCACCATCAAAACCAGCATCACCGAACTGACCGTCATCATTCTCAGGTTCCTGCTACGCCTTTCTTTGTCAGATTTCTGAGCCCCGAGGAATCTGAAAAGTCCGATAATAAGAAGGATGAGAAAG
The DNA here is from genome assembly GCA_043800105.1 of Patescibacteria group bacterium. GTDB lineage: Bacteria > Patescibacteriota > Gracilibacteria > UM-FILTER-43-11 > UM-FILTER-43-11 > JAFGTE01. The sequence continues at coordinate 256 of JAZDNJ010000076.1, read as the reverse complement.
AGAAGCGACAGTACGCCAAAAGCAAAACCCACAACCCCCTGAAGAAAATTCCTGACGCCGGCCGGATCCAGCCCAAAGGCCTGCATCACAGGATTGGACGCCCCGCTCCGGGAAATCATCAGTACCATGAGGATAATAAAAACGACAAAAAGAAAGATGAATCCCCCCATACACCCCATAATGAAACGCCTCTTGGACTTCTCCACCTTTTCTTTGCCGATTTTTTTTGGCGGTACAGCTGCCGGCTGACTTTGAG
>JAZDNJ010000004.1:0-7010 GCA_043800105.1 Patescibacteria group bacterium | reverse complement strand
TACTATTTAGCTCGCTGATTTCAGTTCCAGAAATATGTTTTTTGCCGTGATATAATGAATCACGCATTAACAAATTTTCTATGAAAAAAGCGGCAATCATTCTTTTACTGCCTCTTCTCTTTTTGGTGCCCAATGCCAGAGCCGAGGTTTTTACCGATGTTCAGACTGAACATTACAATGGTGATGCCATTGAATATCTTAAACACAATACGATTGTTCAGGGGTATTCTGATGGTTCATTCAAACCCGACAATCGAATCAACCGAGCCGAGTTCACCAAGATCATCATCGAAGCCACCTATACCGATGCCGAAATCGAAGCATGCACTACAGCCTCTTTCCCCGACGTACCAGCCAGCGAGTGGTTCAGCAAGTATGTTTGTATGGCCAAAAAATACGGTGTGGTTGGTGGCTATCCCGATGGAACTTTCAAGCCTGCCGGCTTCATCAACTTCGCTGAAGCCAGTAAAATTGTTGCCGAGTCCCAGAATGTTCCGAAAGATACCGCTGGCACCAACAACGAATGGTTCGCGGGTTATGTAAAGGGTCTCGAAAATAAAAAGGCTATCCCCACCACCGTTCAGTTTTTCGACAAAGAGATCACCCGCGGAGAGATGTCCGAAACCGTGTATCGCCTTAAAGACAATCACACCGACAAAGAATCCAACACCTACGCCGAGATTACCGACCCGCTCCCTGCCATCGCCTCCTGTCCTGCTCTGATGGACAAATTCAAGGAATACCAGAGCAGGCAATATTACCCCATGTTGCGGGGCGATGTTTTGATGATGGAAGAGGCGGATTTTGTCGGAGCTGAAGCTCCAGCCAACCAAAAATCAGCAGTAGCCGACGAATATTCCCAAACCAATATTCAGGTTGAAGGGGTGGATGAAGCGGACATCATTAAAAACGACGGATCTCACATCTACCTGGTCAAGGGCGACACAGTCCGCATCGTTAAAGCCTTTCCGCCAGCCGTTATGAGCCAGGTTTCCAAAATCGATTTTGGAGATGATTCCTTCTACCCACAAGAGATTTACGTCGACTCCGACCGCCTGGTGGCCATCGGTCAGTCATCCAATTACTACGACATCATGCCGATGAAAACGGCAATGATCATGCCTCCTTACTACAACACAACCCAGACTAAAATTTATGTTTACGATATCGCGGACAAATCGAATCCCGAAGAATTAAGACACGTGACCTTCGACGGTTACTACAATACTTCCCGCCGAATTGATAACCAGCTTTACCTTGTTCTGAATGCCAGCCCCAATTACTGGGTATGGGATCAGATCAAGTCCGGCGACAACCTGGTTCCCACGTTGATTGACGGAGATGGTGAGCCCGAGGCCATGGTGGGCTGCGCGGACATCCGATATTTCCCAGGTTACAGCCTGCCTCAGTATTTGATCACCGCATCATTCGATATCGATGACGTGGATTCAAAGATCAATCGCAATGTGTTTTTAGGCAGTTCCGACAACGTCTACGCGTCCCTTAGCGATCTTTACGTGGCCAGTACAGCCGTCGACTACAACCGTTACACCGACTGGGACTGGAACCGCGACCACACTAAAACTCATATCTTCCGCTTCGCGCTGGAAAACGGTGAAATGGATTTTAAAGCCCGCGGCGAAGTTCCCGGCACCATCCTCAACCAGTTCTCGATGGATCAGTACAATGGATATTTCCGCATCGCCACCAATAGCGGGAATATGTGGAACGAGGAAGACCCGGCCAAAAATAATGTGTATGTGCTCGATGGCAACATGAAGACTGTCGGCAGTCTGGAAAATCTGGCCAAAGGCGAACGCATCTATTCCACCCGTTTTTTAGGCAACCGGCTCTACATGGTTACCTTCAAGCAGGTCGACCCGCTCTTCGTCATTGGCCTTTCCAATCCTGCCAAGCCGGTGGTATTGGGTGAACTCAAAATCCCCGGATTCAGCCAGTACATCCACCCTTACGACGAAAACAACATCATCGGTTTTGGTCAGGAGACCACCGAAAACGAATTTGGCGGCACTGTCACGGATGGCTTTAAGATGGCTATTTTTGACGTCAGCGACCCCAATAACCCAAAACAGAAATTCGTCGAACACATTGGCGACCACGGGACTTATTCCGAGCTTTTGAACAACCATAAAGCCTTACTCCTCGACAAAACCAAAGAACTTCTGGCCTTCCCAATCACTATTCAGGAAAAGGTCAGTTCCGCGGAACTTCAGTGCGGCAAATATCTTTACAGCACCTGTCCAGTGATGTGCGAACAGCGCTGTATTCCGTCCGAATGCCATCTGGAAAATGATGTCTCCGTCTGCACGGACGACTGCGAAGGTCTTGGCAGCTGTACGGAACCAAGTTGGGATCGATATGACACCACATTTTCGGGCGCTGTTGTCTACACGCTGAATTTGGAAGACGGCTTTTTAGAACGCGGCCGCGTCACACACTTCAGCGACGATGACCTGGTCATCGGCCTTTACGATTACTTCCCCTACGATTACAACAAGAACATCCAGCGCATCATCTATATCGGCGACTTCCTCTACAGTATCGCTCAGGGCGGCGTGAAAGCCAGTACTCTTGCGACTGTTCAGGAAGCGAAGTTCATTGGGCTGGAGGACTAAGATAACCGGTTATTAACCGGTTAGTAATGCAAAAACACCTATGAGTAGGGAATACTAAATCCGCTATATTGTCACAGCATTGCCCGAGCATTGCTGGAACATTGTCCCAACAATATCGTCAAAAATAGGTAGGGCAGGTGGACACTATTTGTTTTATCTTATCTCCGCTCCATTCTTCTTCAGCCTTTCCAATACCTGTTTGTGCGCCGCTTCCACTTCCGCGTCGGTCAGCGTGCGGTCCGGCGCCTGATAGGTGATTGAATAGGTAAGACTGCGTTTATCCGCGGCTATCTTATCGCCGGTATATTCGTCAATCAACACCACTCCTGTAATCAGTTTCTGGTCGGTCTTTTCAATGATGTTCATATAGTTGCCGGCCAGATCTCTTTTGGGAATCAGCAGGCTCACGTCCAGCTGTGCCGATGGATATTTGGGCAGTTCCATATATTTTTTGCGGGTATCGATGTTCATATCCAGAATCGCCTGCACGTCCACTTCGGCCACCGTCACGCGGGGCTTAATGTCAAAATTTTTACGGACTTGCGGGTGCACTTCATATAAGTGCCCCACCACTTTGCCCCGTACCACCAGCTCACCCGCTCGTCCGGGATGATGCGCGGCCACATGATCTTTTGCTCTCGGCGGCAAAACCTGAATGCCCAGACTTTCCACCGCGCCCTGCAGACTTCTGAAATCTTCGTTCACCGCAGCCATAATCAACACAGGCTTTTCAAGATGCTTCGTTTCGGATTCCCGATAATAAACCTTGCTCTGTTCAAATAATTTAAAGCTGGTTTTGTAGCGAAGGTTGCTGGCAATCGTGTCCAGCGTTCGGGGTAGTAGGCTCGTTCGCATCAGCGACATGTCCGCCGAAATCGGATTTTCTATTTCAATCATTTCACTCGTCACTTCCATTCCGCACTTGGCCAGAAGTTCCGGCCCGATAAAAGCGAAAGTATAAATTTCATCAAAGCCCTGAGACGTCAGCGCCTCTTTCAGCTCACGGCAATAGCGGCGGTCTTTGCTGGGCGAAACCGGATCAATGGCCTTCACGGGGGACTTATAGGGAATGTTGTTGAAGCCATAAATGCGGGCGATCTCCTCGATCACGTCCGCCTCACGCTTCACGTCGTTGTGACGGAAGCTTGGCACAGTTACCTTATAACTACCCTTCATTTTTTTGGCTTCAAAACCCAAGTCGCTTAAAATCTTCTCAGTCTCTTTTCCTTTCAGCTCGGTGCCGATCAGCAGATTTACGCGGTCGATACTCAGATCGATCACCCGCTTCTCTTGTGGCACGTTCCATATATCCGTCACTTCACTGGCAACTTTAGCTTTCGGACAAAGTTCTAAAATTAGTTCAATCGCGCGCACTAACCCATCTTCCGCCAGCGCGGAATCCAGTCCCTTTTCATAAATAATCGCCGCGTCACTGACATGCCTAAGCCCCCTCATTCCCTGGCGGATCAGTGTGGGGTGATAAATCGGTGAATGCAGCCAGACCGCCTTGGTATGCTGGCCGATCCCGCTGGAAAGACCGCCCATAATGCCGCACAGGTCAAAAAGCTCATGGCTGTCATCCAAAACTATCTCCCCGCCGTTCAGCTCATGCTGCTGTTCATCCAGCGTCACAACTTTCTCGCCTTTTTTTGCCTTTCGCATAGTCCACTTTTTGCCTTTCACCTGGTCCGGATCAAAAGTGTGCAGCGGCATTCCAAGTTCCAGCATCACGTAATTGGTAATATCCACAATATTCGAAATCGGATTGACGCCGCAGGCCACCAGCCGCTTTTTCATCCATTCAGGACTTTCCGCGACATCGATTCCTGTAATGTAAACGCCCATGTAATGACTGCAGGCCTCCTTATCTTCGATCTTCAGTTCAACCGGAGCGGGAGAACTGCTTACGGGTGGCTTATACTCCTTGTTTTTTCTCCATTTGCCAAGCCCATTGGCCACAAATTCCCGCGCAAAACCGCGATGTGAAAACAAGTCCGATCGGTTGGTAATAGCATGATTATCCACGTCAATTACCACGTCATCCATCCCCAGCGCCTTGGCCAGCGGCTGGCCAACCTTCAGGTTCAGGTGGCTCAGGTCCACAATCTCTTTCTCCGACGTCTTCGGGAACATGTCCTCCAGTCCGATCTCCTCAGAAGCGCAGATCATCCCAAAACTCTCCTCCCCGCGGATCTTCGCCTTTTCCATTTTCACCACTTCACTCCCATGCCAGCGCACCACAGCCCCGATTTTGGCAAAAGCGCAGAACATTCCCTCCTTCACATTCGATCCGCCGCAGATAACCTGAATATTTTCCTGCCCGTCGTTTACGGTGCAAAGCTGAAGCGCGTCAGCATTCGGATGCTTCTTAATCCCGATGACTTTGCCCACCACAATATTATCCAGATGGCCCCCCTGAGCTTCCATAGTTTCGATCTCGGCTGAACGTTCCGTGATAATATCCTTGATCTTCTGCTTATCTTTTTCGGTGATCGTGATGAAATCACCGAGCCAATCCAGACTGATTTTCATAAAAGAGAGTTGCTAATAAGTTCGCCCGATTTTACACCGGACCGTAGCAACAATACAACAACTTTAAGCCGATTTACAGCTATTTTTTAGCTGCCTTGCCTGCTTTTTTAGTCGCTTTGTCTGCGGTGGTCCTGGCTTTGCCAGTCATCGCTTTGCCCTCAGTTGCTTTCTTTTGAAGAAATTGAACAGGATGTTTAAAGAAACCGCCTAAACTGTTCTTCACTTTTTTAAAAATGTTTGATTTACCGCCTTCCTCCCCCTGAATAAAATCGATAATGTCATTGGTCATGGCAATCAGTTCCTCACCAACAACCTCAGGCGCGTCCGCAAGCTTTTCGTATTTCTTACGATTAGCCGGAACCGCCAGCCACTTTTCCTGCCAGGCATCTACCTTTTTGGCGTCAAAATGGCCTTTAAGTTTTGTGAAGACCTGATCTGCGGCCTTTACAGAACTTTTTTTGCCTGAATTTATTTTCTTCCCGGGCATTTTTCCAAAATTACATTTTAATGTGCTCCCATTGCCTCGTCGGCCGCGCGTCTGCCAGGAGAACCTCCGGCAATTGCTCTGCCGCCTTTTTCCAGCAAAGAAGGACTGCTGTAACGATCCATAAAAGCTGTGACAGCTTCCGGGGTAGGTGTGCGACGACGACTTTTTTCCAGAGCAGTATAAATATCCCCGGCTTCTGACTTACTGACATCTCCAGTCCAGGATTCAGAGTCGACTATATCTACAACCTTCCTTAATCTGCTTTTGACCTGAAGGTCACCCGTACCAGTCAAATCATTACTCACCTTTTCCCCTATAAAGTGATTGACGTTTGTCAGAATCTTTCCCGCAATCAATGCGGCTGCCTCAGGCCAGCTTGTATTTGCGTCAAAATATTCTTTACTGAAACTATCAGGGATACTGTCTTCAAGTTCTTTTTCAATAGCGAGGTTAGCCATCCTTAGCTCGGCGGTATTCAGGTCTTTCTTTAGATGCTTTTGCATGAAATCCAGTCTTGACTGAATTTCCTCCAGTCTTGCTTTCGCAGTTTCCGCAAACTCATTGCCGGACTTAAAGGCATTAACATTAACTTCCAGTTTTGTTTCCTTTCCTTTTGGTACTACATTGAACGCTTCTTCAAATGGCATATAATACTAAAGATTAGATATTAATTTATCAGCCTCAGTTGCCTCCAGCTCCTTTTCATTGGCGCCGGCCGCCTTAAATCTGGCTTTAACATTGGCGTACACTTCCTCAATTTTTTCGAGCCCCCTTTTCATAATGTTATTTCGCTTTTCCTGGTAGTCATAAAGCTCTTTCATCTGAGAGTCCGCTTCCATTATTTTATCGATTATCTCCTGTTTGGTCGTATCGGAAAAGACCTCCGCGTTTTCAGCAAGAACTGTAAAAAGAGCGGGCTTCAGGTAGTATCTGAATTTCTTAAGGGTTGATTTAAATTCCTCGTCAGTCACGTTTAATTTTTTATTTTTTCATCAAATTATACCAAAATTTTCACAAAAAATCAAGCCACTATGCGTATTTACAGCTATCAGACGTGCAAAAAGGAGCACTGGGCTGTTTGGGATCAGCAGGTTTCTTCTTATCTTTTTCAGAGGGCCGTTTTTTAGGTGTGTCATCCGGAACAATTTTAATACCATCAAAAAGATGATCATTATTCCTTTCTTCCATTGGCGGTTCAGTAATATTCGAATCGGTCGACTGAGCAAGAAGCGAAGAAAAAAGAACAAGTCTGATAGATTTTCTGAAGAAGCTTTCCACACCGTTCGCAATACCGCGCGGTTTATCGATGGACATAAACAGAGGGTCAAGGAAATTATTATAAATGTTTCATTTAT
>JAZDNJ010000106.1:0-12654 GCA_043800105.1 Patescibacteria group bacterium | reverse complement strand
AACTCATAAAGAGCGTAAGTAGTAGAACTTTTAACTTCATATCGGTTAAAGTTAGGAATAAAACGGGAGGAGTTTTAATAAATTAAAGCTTGTTTCACTTTAAACACCTGCTGCGGCATGCAGACCGATAAGAAAATCGATGAAGGTGACGAATTGCAAAACCAGTAATAAAAATGTTAGTGCATGCAAAAAAATCAGACTTTTATTCCGAATCAAATTTCTTAAAAGTAAGACTGATAGTAACAAGTAAACAAATGAATATATAATTAAACTGATGATAAAATTCTGGAGTACATCAAATAGCAAAAAAGGCACCAGCCATATGACCACAAAAACAGACTGAAAGGCTGGAAAAAGTTTAAATATTATGTATGAAACATTAACAATAATCAGGAATACAAGCAGAATCCATTCATATGTTGTAGCGCGGCTTATAGATTTTTTCATAAATTTATGTTGCTAGTTACCATATAATAATTCGAGTATAATTAGCGGAACCCCATTTCTTCTTTCCTGCGAGGACGTCATGTCATTAGGTGTATTACCCCACATTACCCATGGCAAAATATCAAAGTTATAGTGTGCTTCCGTGCCTGGTGTCCCAAAATCAAAAGTACCTTGGTTTTCTGCAGACGTTACTAAATTGCCTTTTGTGTCATAGATGGCCTGCTTACCTTCATTGATACCCATCCCCCTAATATCAATATTATTTTTGGCACCAGCAAGATTATGGGTTGTACTTTCTCCGGCTCTGAACCAACCTGGTTTACCGGTTTCCGATGCTATGGCGTAGTTCTGCATGACCATTTCTTCATATGTTAGTGGCAACTCTCCGTCCTGAAACGAATTCCTCCCGAAGTGTGTTATGCGCTGCTCTTCGGTGTTAAGGCCGTTCCAGTAGCCGATGGTGACCTCAGCAGGGTCGTAGGCCCGTTGCCATGTACTTCCGTCAGCGTTGATAGCGCCCATTTTGATGATCTGTCCTGTCTGAATTTTATCGGGGTCGGAAACACTGTTTATGACGGCTAACTGCTGAGGGGTAAGTCTGGTGCCATATATATTATTATATGTACCTGTAATCGAAGTCATTGTGTCACCCTTTTCGACTTCCCCTGTTTTCACATTAATCATTCCGCTGGGATCCACAAGCATAATCGGATTGTTCAGGACATAAGTATATTTGTTCAGACTTTGGGGATTTTGCAGATCGCCTTCCCAGGGATCTGATGAGATAAACCTGCCAATTAAAGGATCATAGTATCTGGCTCCATAGTAATAGAGCCCTGTTTCACTGTCCAACTCTTTACCTGTAAATTTTTGTGGAGTGTCGGGGGTATTCAGTTCCTCATGAACAAAGCGTTCCTGACCGTAAGGAAGATAGTCACGTCTTTCAACGACATTCCCCTCTTCATCCAGAACAGCGTCCACGGAACCAAGATGGTCGGTTAGGAAGTAGTAGGTCTTTTCGTCAGCTTCCGCGTAAGTGTTGGGCACAAAGGCGGCGGACAGGCGGCGAAGCTGTGTGTTCAGGAATGCCATTGTCTTTTTCACGGAGTGGCTCCGTCCCAAAACGTAGATTTCGATAAACTGGTCATCTGCCTTTTTGCAGTACAGGCTGCCGTCTTTTTTGTTCACGCAATTCAGGAAGTTCACGTGCAGACGGGCGCCGTTTTTGAGATCAGAATCAGGCTTTAAGAGCAAACGCTGAGGATTACCGGTTTCTTTGCCGTCCACAAACGTATTGCTTTTTATGCGGACGTGTGTGAAATCAGTGTCGGAGAAGTTACGGAAATCCACAACTTTTTGCCGGTTTTCGTAAATGAAAATCTGCCTGGCGTGGAGTTTGAAACTTTTAATCAGAGATTTTCCGTTTTTGTCCAGCGCCTCAATCTGATAGGCGTAGCTGGCGTCCGCTTTGTCAAACTGATGGATGTAGCGGTTTGTGAAACGGCTGGCGGAAATTTCGTCCAGGAAAATTTTTGTATTTTCAAGCGGGCCGGCATTACTTCCTTTGGAACGATAAATTCTGAAACTCGCTATATTTTGCGGCATGGCATCCCATACAATCAGCGCGGAATTTTGGTTGTAGGTAATGCGGAGGTTAGTAAAGGCGCTTTCAGGGAGTTCACCTGCCGCCAGTGTTTTTTTCTTCTCTTTAACCAGAGAATTCAGCGGATAGTAGGAAATTTTGTTAGCCAGCTCCTCGGCTTCTTTATCCTTCCCTTCACGTATAAGACGCATGAGTGTGAGCTGGGCCTGAGAACCGTAACCGCCACCGCCTCCTCCTCCGGTACCCTGAGCTGATACGACAGGAGCCGGTGGAGGCACGGGCGCGGGATCGGGTGTCGGATCAGGATTTGGGTTTGGGTCAGGTGTCGGATCGGGGTCAGGGTTTGGGTTTGGATCCGGGGTTGGGTCGGGGTCAGGAGTTGGAGGCGGCGCGACAAATAATTCCTTTTCGATTTTGGCGATACGCAGGTCACCGGCATAAATGTACTTCACTTCTTTGTCGGGGTGCACCTCGAAATATTTGTCGGGGTAGTAAATGACGCCGTTTGTGACAAGATCGGTTTTGGTCAGTCGTTCGTATCCCTCGCCGTAGGTAAAGCTGGCTTTTCCGGCTGACAGGATGAGGCGGTCACGATAGTCATAAGCCATTGAATCGGAGTCGCGAAGGACCATATTTCCGTTGGCATCGTAATCGTAGACATGGCTTCCAGCCTGAGTTACCGCGTGAGGGTGCTGTCCATTGTAAACAAATTGCCCGACATCGGATTTGTAGGTCATATTGCCCAATGAGTCGTACTGGTAGGTCTGGGTGACGTCGGTTTGGTTAGCGGTATTCTGGTAGTCGGCCTGAGTCAGGCGGTAGAGGCTGTCGTACTGATAGCTCACGGTTTTGGCGGTGATGCCGGAATTGGCGTCGACCATATTCATTAAATTGCCGACCGGGTCATAAGTGTATTGGTAATTCTGAAGTCCGTTTGCGGCGGTCTTGGAAGTCAGGCGGTAAAGCTGGTTTTCGTCGTAACTATTCTGCACGACCACGTTATTGCCCAAGGTCATTTGGGTGATCTGGCCCATGGGGGTGTAGTCAAATTGATCCGCGAAAATTTTGTCACTTACTTTTAGTTCTTCCAGCTGATGCGCGGAGTCAAATTTATTAGTAGCCACGGTGCTATCAGGGTAAGTCATCGAAGTGACGGCGCCCATTTGGTCGTAAGTGTAGGCAAAGTCGAAGGTTTTGTCGTTGATTTGCCTGTGGTCATTTGTTACGCGTCCCCACAAGTCGTAAGTGAAGCTGTGTTCGTAATTCGGTTTAACAACTCTGGACAAACGGCCGATGGCATAACTGCCCTGATCGTAAGTAAAAGTCAGGTCGCTTTCGGTCAGAATGCGGTCTAGTTCATCGTAAGTGAGTGATGTAACCTGGCCTTTGGGATCGGTTTTCTGGACAAGATTGCCGTTTGGATCGTAGGAATAGTACCAGCCCTGGGCGCTGGCAAGTTTGGACTGAAAGGTTCTCCGGCCCAGTGAATCGTAGGCAAAAGTGCGTTCGTTGCCTTCGGCGTCACTGATTTTAGTCAGGCGACCGAGCGGGTCGTGCGCGTAATATGTTTGGTAAGTTTGACCGGCGTTTTTTTCGTAGATCCGGACTAAGTTGCCGCGGGCGTCATTGGCCAGGGTTTTAGGATGGCCGTTAGGGTCGGTGGTGGTTACCTGCCAACCTGAGTAGCTATTTGTTGTAGTACCGAGCGGATTAACGCTAGTGAGCAGACGGCCGCGGGCGTCGTAAGTAAAACTGTTGCCAATTTTACTCGCGTTCAGTGTTTCGAAATTTGATGAAGAACTGAAATAAGGCTGGATTTGCTTTTCGACGTTTCCGCGCACGTCGTAAATGGTTTGGGTCGTAACCCAGTTGCCATTCGGCGCTTCCTGCTTGCTTTCGATGGTGCGATCGAGAGCGTCTATATAGGTATATGCCTCCACTTCTTCACCATCGTCGTTGTAGGCTGTAGCGTGGACGAAGCGGGGGCTGGAATTATCGTTGTAAGTGGTAGTGCTGATGAGTTGGCCGTCTTTTTCGACTCGGATTGGGCGACCGAGGCCGTCATAAGTGTTTTGAGTTACTGAACCATTGGGGTCAGTGGCATATATCACCTGACCGATGTGCGGATCATATGCTAAGTCCGCACATTGATTTTTTGCATTACATGTGGTGGCGGGGTATAAATTGTCGGAATCGTAGGTCGTGGTTGCAATGAAACCACGAGGATTTGTCGCAACAACCGGCAGACCGTAGTCGTTATACTGCATTTCGGACCGAAGCCAGCTATTGGACGAGTCCAGCCAGGTTTCCTGCGCGGTGACGTTACCTTTATCGACCTGACCAAGTGTCAGGCCGTCGTAATAAGTGCGCGAGTGATTTAGCAGGGCGCTGTTTTGGTCCTGAACTTTTTGTTCGTAGGGAAATGCAGACTGCGAAATGTAGCTGATCAGTGTTTTGAGCAGGTCGGTTCCGGTATCGGAAAAACTGCCATCCTGACCGCCGGCGATGACTTCGCCATAGTCGACGACCTGAATTACGTTGCCGACGTCATCGTAACTGAAAGCTTTAGCGGTCGCCCTGGTTACTGCCCCGTCAAACGTCTGACTGAGGGTTTGAGATAGGTATGGGTAAAAGTGATCGGCGCCGAGGGACTTGTGTTCGAAGCGGTTTATGGTCGTGGAAACGAGCTGGCCATTTTTGTCGTAAGCTTCACTGCGGTAAGCGCGGCCTTTTTTGCTGATATGGTCGGCATATTCGCCGTTCACGCTGTCATCGACAGAGTACTGGTTTTGGTGGTAGTAAGTTTTGGTTTTGTAACCCAGGCCATCGGTTTTGGTAACCACACGGAAACCGGCAAAGGCTTTGTCGTAGGAATTTTCGAAATAATAATGCCCGTCTTCGTAAAAATAGTCGGTCGAGCTCACGTTGCCCTGTTCGTCATCCACGGTCATCCGGCTGACGGTGTCGATGATGATGGGCAGGCTGGGGTTAGCCTGAGTGCCATCGGGTTTCAGGTACTGAGCGGAAGTCTTGTATTCAAGATCGATCTCGCCGCCGGTGCTGGTGTGCACGGTTTTTAAGAAGTAGGGGCGGGAACCGGTGTTGAGGTAAACGTGTTTGGTATAGGTGGTGTTCCCTTTGCCATCATAGCTTTGGTGGCTTTGCACAATATCCGGCAATTTATCTCCGTTCAGGTCGATGAAACGCACTCCGGCATCGCTAGCAGAAGTATTGCCAAAAGTTCCCAAAACAAGCGGAAAGCGATTGGTTATGGGGGCTGCAGTTGTTCCATTACCTGCATTAATATGTAATTCATTCTTAATGCTATATCCAACATACTGGATTGTCTTTTCAGAAATTACATTATCTATCAGACCGTCACCATTTACATCGGCTGAGCGACGAGCGAGGGAATCCATTTGTGAAAATTGACATGTGCCGGATGGATTCAAGACCCATCCACCATTACCATCGTTAATCCAATTTCTTGGTCCACTTCCGGAGTACCTAACGTCAGCCAGGCCATCATAATTACAATCCTGCACGTAGGATTGCCGAGGGGCCTGAGCGTGCTGAGTATCACCAACGAGCACTTCCGGGCTACCCCATAAATTCACAATGGGGCAGCTATCACCATTTTGATTCAAACAGGTTGTGATGCTATCTGGCATATTCCATTCATGAAAAAAATGCCGCCTCTGAATGATGTCGGGAAGGCCGTCTCCATTCAGGTCAGTAATGGAGCCCCCGTTGTCTTGTTTGCCAGCTCCTCCTCCTGCGGCAACCAGCGAAATCTCGATGTTGTGACTTGAATTCATACCACCATTTGCGTTGGGCCACGAATAGACAATATCGGTACTCAAATCCCCATCAAAGTCTAAAGCCTTCACTCCAACATCGGGAATTCTCCATGAAAAAACCTGCACGAACATGGATGCGGGAACATTGGTCCAGCCACCCTTTCCATTGTTAATCGCACGAGTAAACACCACATTATTCAGAGTATATTCAAAATCAATCAGGCCATCCCCGGTCATGTCCCACATATAAAGCTTGGGGGTTTCACACCCACTATCGGCGCTGCAATACTCAAAAAACCAATCAGGCATGTAGTCGGTTGTTTCTTCCCAGCTTACATCAGACTGGCTGTAATCGAAGGTGGTTGGGGGAAGTGAAGTAGGAACGCCACTTTGGTCGTAACCGGTTTCGGTAATGCTACCGACTGTTTGGCGAACCAAGGGGCTGACAGCTGTATGGCTGATATCAAATTTTCGCCTCAGATCATCTTGGCTATATACCTCTATGCCAGTTACCAAGTAGTTAGTATCTACCCTGAAACCTGTCGCGTACGAAAAATGACTGTCTGGGCGCTTGTTTCCTGATACCAAGAACTTTACCCTAAAAATTCCGTCTTCACTTCCATGACCTGTATACAGGATTTCGTTTGGATAGAGTTTGTTATCAAGCCTTTGGTAGGTGAATTTGATGAAGTTGTCATTAGGGTCTCGGATTTCCTCCAGCATCCATTCGGAAGTGCGATTTGGGTCGACCGGGTCAAAGTGTCGGCCTTCTTCGGTCGCGCCAAATGTATATCTATTACCCTGTTTGTCGGTCACCAACCAGGAATTATCTGATTGGAATTCGTACTTGGCAAAACTGCTTTCAAAGCGCTGGGCATACTCACCGTGCTTTCCATCTGACAGACTGACCTCGGTAAGCTCACCGGACTCGAAGGGCAAACTTGCCATAAAATCGTTGCGGTCGTAGATCTTTTCGACTCCCCGTTCATTGAATCGCTTTATAGAGAATTGGGTAAGCGACCAATGGAAACCAACAATGTTGTCCGGTGATTCATCCTGACTATTGTAGGTTAAAGCAATACTGGGGCTCATCCCATTTCTGCCTGGTGGCAATGAAATCGTATATTCGTAAATGCCGGCACCGGTAAATTCCCCCACCGAAACGCCCTGCATCTGCTTCTGAGAGGCAAGCGGATCAGGTTTTACTGTGTTATCGGGCGAATACGCCGCCACCGCGGGCTGAGCAGTCAATAAAAAAACACCTGCCAGTAAAATAAGGAGGAGCTTATTAAAACGTGAAAGTCGTGTGTTCATGTGATACCAATTAATTATATATCCGGGTGGGAACTTAGATTAATTGGGAGGGCAAATGAACTTTGGCTTCAGATTCTAAACGATGTTTTACAGTTTGTCAAATCTTTTTTATAATAAACTTTTAAGTGTTGGATGTGGTCAAATTCTTACCTGCCTGATAAAATGCTTCCGGAAGTTATCAATTAATAAAAAACTTCATGGCAAATATCATCGCAACCATCATTTTGCTGGCTATCAGCATTTTCGTTATCAATCTTTTTCCCATGGGCAAAGAATTCCTGGGAAGTATCATGGATTCTTTTCACGAAAAAAAGACTAATGTAATGGAAGAATATGAACGCGTGAAAGCTGAGGTAGATGATATCAACAAGACTGTCACTGAAACCAAAAGCAAGGTTGAAAAAACGGTTGAAACGGTGGGTAATGCTGTCGACACAGCCGCCAATGCTCTGGACAAAGTAAATAGCTTCCTTGGTAATGACGAAAAAGATGATGGCAAACTTACTGAAGAGACGACGAAGGAAAATCCCGAAGAGGAGTAAGTATCACTTCTTCAGCATCATCAGCGACAGGGCGGCGATGGCGGCGGTTTCGGTGCGGAGAATCCTGGGACCCAAGCCAAATGGTTTGACGCTCGATTTTTTGGCGAGGGCCAATTCTGATTCACTGAGTCCCCCTTCCGGGCCGATGATTATTTGGATTTCACTCGCGCCTTTCATATCCTTTTCGTAGTCCGCCAGATATTTGCTGCCTTCATATTCGTAGGCTATAAAGCCATTGCTCAGATGACCGATTATTTCGTCGTAATTGACAGGATGACGGATGACCGGGATCTTCATTCGGCTGCACTGTTCAGTGGCTTCCATGGCAATCAGCTGAAGGCGCTGGAATTTACTCATCCGGCGGTTTTCAGTACGTTCGGTAACCAGGGGAAATATTTCACTGACGCCGATTTCGGTGGCTTTTTGCACCACCAGTTCAAAGAGGGCGGGCTTTTTTGGAATGGCCTGATACAGACTAACTTTTACTTTTGGTTCGGCCTTGTTCTTAAGCTCCTGAACTTTTCTGACCAGTATCCGGCGTTTGTTGATTTCCGCGATCTGCACCTGATATTCCTTTTTGCCGTCAAAAAGCCGGAAAAAGTTATCTGTCCGCATACGCAGGACTTTGCCCGCCTGATGGACAATACGATTGTCGAATATTTCAAGATAGTTCCGGTTGAAATCCAATGATGGCAGGTAGAACCGATGCAACTTATTCTCTTTCGATATTAATGGTACGCGGTTTGGCGCCATTGGCCGGACCGATCATGCCGTGCTCTTCAAGAATATCGAGAATGCGGGCGGCACGGGCGTAACCCACGCTCAGCCGTCTTTGCAGCAGGCTCGCGGACGCCTTGCCGGTATCGCGAATTAGTTCCAGAGCGTCATTGTACAGGCTGTCCTGATCCGTACCATCGCCGCCGGAACCTACCATACCGGTATCCACCACTTCATTTGCGGTTGTTTTGGTGATGCTCTCATCATAGGCTGGCTCAACTGTGAGCTTAATGCGGTTGGTCACTTTTTCGATTTCTTTAGTCGACACGTAAACGCCCTGCACGCGAATGGCGCGGCTCATGTTGCCGGGCAGGTAAAGCATATCCCCCATGCCCAGTAAGTCTTCGGCGCCGATGCCGTCGATGATGGTACGGCTGTCCACGCCCGATGTTACCGTAAAGGCGATGCGGGTGGGAATATTAGCCTTGATCACGCCGGTGATCACGTCCACACTGGGCCGTTGGGTGGCGATGATCAGGTGCATGCCAACAGCTCGGGCCATCTGGGCAATGCGACAGATCAGGGCCTCGGTCTCTTTTTTGCTGGCCTGCATCATGAGGTCGGCGAGTTCATCGATAACGATCACAATGCGGTGCAGAGGTCTTGCCTCAGCTTCGTTGTATTCCTTAATATTCTTGTAGCCTTTTTCGGCAAATTCCTGATAACGGCGGTTCATCTCGGCGCATGCCCATTTGAGAGAAGAATGAGCTTTTTCAGAATCGGTGATAACGGGCGTTAAAAGATGCGGAATGCCATTATATGGTGTGAGCTCCACGCGCTTGGGATCGACCATAATAAATTTCAAATCCCGCGGCGAATTCTGGTACAGGAGCGACAGCAGGAAGGTGTTCATTCCGACTGACTTACCGGAACCCGTGGCACCGGCAATGAGCAGGTGGGGCATGGTCTCGAGGTCGTCGATAACCGGCATGCCCGAAACATCTCGGCCGATTGCCAGACGCAGTTTGGACGGCATGCTGGCGAACTCCTCGCTTTCCAGCATTTCGCGAAGATGCACGACCATGCGTTTTTCATTCGGCACTTCGATACCCACCAGCGACTTCCCCGGAATCGGCGCTTCTATACGGATAGACTTGGCTGCCAGCGCTAAAGCCAGATCATCTTTGAGGGTCGTTATTTTGGTAAGCTTGATTCCTTCGCTGGGCTTCAGGGTATACTGCAGAACCGTAGGGCCGATATTCACGTCCTGCATGGTAACCTCGATGCCGAACTGCAGAAGTTTTTCACGGATTCTTTCAGCGTTATCTTTCAGCACTTTGTCGCTCACATAAACCTCGGAGCTGGCGGAAGAAAGCAGATCGAGCGGCGGAAGCTCCCATCCGGAATAATCAACTTCATCCTTTTTCATAATGGCCTCTTCCTTTTTCTGAATTTTGCCCGGCTTGTTGATCTCTATTTCTTTGAAGATTTTGTCTTCAGACTTCTTCGACGCCGGCATCTCGTCTTCCTTTTTGGCCAGCAAAGGTTTTACTATGTTCAGCTCCTGACTGCCTTTGTCCAGAAGAGGTTGCAGTTTTTGGGGTTTCCTTACCCTGGTTTCAATTTTGAGCTGACGATTCGGGATCAGGGCGCGAATCATGTCGCGGATGGAGATTTCGAATGTGATGAGCGTTCCGATCAGAAACATCGAACACATGATCACTTTGGCCCCGAGATCGGATATAAACAGACGCAAAAGTACTGAAGTAAGAAAGCCGACGTAACCGCCGTAAGCCTCCACGTTATCGAGCATGGCGGTCACTTCGGTCTTCATGTGCACCAAGCCCAAACCGGCAAAAATTATCATGGTGAGCCCCAAGTATTTGGTGGCATTCAGGGTAACGCGGCGGGCGAAAAAAAGAGTGACTCCCAGGCCCAGAAAAATGATCGGAAGCAGTACCGTGCCAACGCCAAAAATCAGCCTGAGATAAGTATTCATCCATTCGCCTAATATTCCCGCCCTTCCGCTCATGAACAAATAGGAAATAATGGCCAGTCCGACATAAACAACGGCGCCGATTTCTCTGGCTACATTAGAGTCCAGTTCAATCGTAAAATCCTTTTTGGGCAGACGTGCCTTTCTGGCAGCGCCTAATTTGCGTCTTCTGACCATCGGTTTTAATTAGATAACGGGTTTGATTTTACTACAAAATATTAGTTGTGCCCAGTTTCTATTGTCAGGATTTTTTCTTTTTTACAGTAAGATCGGGGAATAAATCCTTTTCGTCTTTTTCCAGTATCGACTTGTATTCAAGCTTGTAGATATGCAAAAAGGCAAGCGCCAAAGTGAGTACAAAAGGCCCGAATATCAGCCCTTTCAGTCCAAATACAAAAGTACCTCCCAGTAAAACCAGCAGAGTAGCCAGCGGATGAAGATGTGCAGATGAACCGATGATGTAGGGTTTAATGACATTGTCGGCAGATCCCGCAATCAGCACCGACCAGGCCAGCAGGAGAATCGCTGTGATGTATTTTCCGCCGATGGCTGTAATTACCACCGCGGGCAACCAGATGACCATGGTGCCAATGTAAGGCACTGGCGAGAAAAGCGCCGCGACCGCCCCCCAAAACGCCGCGTTCCCTATGCCGGCCACCGCGAACCCTACACCTACTAAAAAACCCTGTATTATGGCCGCGCCGAATATGCCGTAAATAATCCCGTAACTCAGTTTGGATAACTTTGTAAAAAGTTCCTGCCGGTAAATTCTGGACATGGGAAGAAGTGAGCGGACATAATTAACCAGCCGGTCCCCTTCCCGAAGGAAGTAGAATAAAGAAACAAGAAAAATGAGCAGGTGAACCAGAAGCACTGAAAGATGTTTTAAAATGTTGGTCGTTTTTGAAAGCAGAAAACTGCTGGCCACTCCTACCGCGTCCCTGGCCGTCTGCAGAAGATCGGCCGTGGAAAAAGGGAGGTACTTAAAAACCCCTTCAATCTTATTGCTATAAGGGATAAGTTCCAGAATTTTTGAAGTGGTACTGACGTCACTTGTTTCCACAATCACATTAATACGATTGCTGACAGCCACATAGGCATCGGCCGCCTGCTGGGCCACAAAAAAACCGAAAAGAGTGAATGGAAGCAGAATGATGATAATGATGAGGATCATCGAGATCAGCGATGAAAGGCTTCTTGAGAAAGGAATTTTTTTAATGATCCATTTGTGCGCCGGATAAACGGCCGCTACCATAATACCGGCAATCAGCAGATCGACTCCGAAGGGGCTGATAAAGGTGATGAGCAGGACTAAAAGAATGAGCAGAACGCCCATCAAAAAGTACCTCTGAAAACCATTTATAGAGGTGTTAGATTTTTTGATCATGGTAAAGTGTTTAATCTTAATGTTTCCGGCCGAATTATAGTTGACAAAAAGCCTCAAGTAAACAAGACGCCGGGCCGGAAGTTATAAAAGGGTATCAATGTTTTCCGTTGTCAGCACTTCGGAAGTAATACTTCCGGCTGTCCGTGCCCCCATGACGCGCACTCGGATGTAGTTTTCTGTTACACCTTCGGCCCGGCCGGACAGGCGGGAATGCTCCCAAAGCACTTCCGCCTTTTTGCCGAGCTGGCTTTTAATAAACTCACTGCGGCATATATCGGCAACTTCCTGTAACTTTTTCACCCGTTCGCGTCTGAGCTTCACCGGAACCTGCTCCATTTTTGCCGCCAGCGTGTTCTGACGTTCCGAATAAGGGAAAATATGGGTTTTGGCCAGCCGGTTTTTTTTGACGAATTGTACGGTTTCTTTAAATTCGGCTTCCGTTTCGCCGGGAAAACCGACGATGATATCGGCAGTGATGGCAATGTCGGGTGAAATCCCGCGCAGCTTTTTGATGACGTCCGTCACCTGCCCGGCCGTATAGTTGCGACGCATTCTTTTGAGAACCGAATCGGAACCTGATTGGATGGACAGGTGAAGGTGGCGGGAGAAACGGGGGTTTTGCATAACTTTGTACCATTTTTCGTTGAAAAACTCGGGGCCGAGCGAGCCGGCGCGGACTTTTTTGATTCCGGTCTGCTCAAATATCGCCTCCAGAAGTTCGGCGAACTTGTTTTCATCTGGCCTGGTGGTAAGGCTGGCGCCGTAGGCACCGATGTTGATGCCGGTAAGCACCACTTCGTTAAAACCATTTGCCACATGTTTATTTATTTCGTTGATGATTTCTTTTT
>JAZDNJ010000096.1:0-19205 GCA_043800105.1 Patescibacteria group bacterium | reverse complement strand
TTGTTCAGGTAAAAATCACTATAATCAGCGGTCTTTTTACCACCAGCGCCGATGCTGAAATCGCCGTTTTCAATCATCGGATAAAGTTTTTTAAGTTCGTCGCCGAAAACCGCATGCGCATTGGCCGTCATAAGTTTAAAGCCGTTGAACTCCTTTGAATTGTGGCTGGCGGTAATATTACAGCCGCCGTCGAATTTGCCCTCGGTCACCACAAAATAAACATAAGGCGAAGGCGTGGTGCCAAGATTCGTCATTTCACAGCCGGTTGATCTCAGCCCCTCCGCGAATCCCTCAAAAAGCTCCATGCTGTGGGTGCGGCAGTCCCGCCCTACAGCCCCGCGCGGAGAGAGAGTCGATTTATTTCTGATCAGATAAGTCCCGAAAGCCTTTCCGATAAGGACAGCAGTTTTGCGATTAAGTTCGGTGGGATAAATCCCGCGGATGTCATAAGCCCTGAAGATTTTTTGATCAATCATAATTTTTGTTTTACACGCAGGTATTTTAACACAATTTAAAGTGGGCCCCCAGCTGTCTGTTTAGGCAGACAGTCGGAGGCCCTGAGAGCACCGTGACTAGCTGACGACCCGGATGCGGAGCTGCCCCCGCTTGCCACGACCCATATTCCGGATCGGAGGCGCCATCTTCCTTCTCAGGTTGATGGTCGGCGGCTTATTCAGTCGGAACGAAAAGACAGGCTTCGCTCTCGGTATCGGCGTTTGATTGGGCTTCACGCTTCCCTCTTTCTGCTAGGTGCTGACGTTGTTGGAGACACTTACCAAAAGTTATTGAAAGATGTTCTCACCACAAATAAGTCACGCAATATTATATTGTTAAGCAGAGATTTAGCAATAGAATTCTATATCGTGCGAAAATTCTAAAAATATTAACAAAATTTCTAAAAAAATAAAAAAAATAGCTTGATTTAAACAAGAATTAAACATATATTTTATGCAACATAATAGAAGATTGATGAAGAAGCTCAGAATAGCCCTGCTATGTGGTGGGCCGTCATTAGAAAGGGGGATATCGTTAAACTCTGCCAGATCTGTTTGCGATCATCTTCATTCCGAACGAACGGAAGTGATACCGGTATACTTTGACCACCGGAAAAACCCCTTCCTGATCTCACGCGCCCAGTTATATTCAAACACTCCTTCGGATTTTGATTTTAAACTGGCCAACTCCGCAAAACCTCTGACCGAATCCGGACTGACAAGATTATTGAAGTCTGTGGATCTGGCCTTTCCGGTAATGCACGGGCCTTTCGGGGAGGATGGCGAAATACAGAGGCTGCTGAGCCGTATTGAATGCCCGTTTATAGGTTCACCCGAGGAGGCCTGCAAACGGGCCTTTGACAAATTCAGTGCCAACGAGTTTATTAAGTCGCACGGTTTTTACACACTGCCGTCTATGGTGCTGAAGGCGCATCTGACAGGCCATGAAAGGAAAATCAACGAATTCTTCGCGGAGCAAAAAATCGGGCGTGCCGTGGTAAAGCCGGCCACCGGCGGTTCGAGTATAGCGGTCTATTCCGTTTCCACACCCGGAGAGGCATACGAAAAAGCCAGGGAAATCTTCTCAAAACGGATAGACACCCGCGTTGTCATCGAGCCTTTCTGCAAAGGCATCGAATTCACTGTGATCATCCTTCAGAATCGCTTTGGAATGCCTGTGGCGATTATGCCTTCCGAAATCGAAATCAGCTACGATGAACATCAGATTTTTGACTACCGCAAGAAGTATCTGGCCAGCAGGCAGGTGACTTACCATTGTCCGCCGCGTTTTGAGAACCACATCATCGAAAAGATTCAGATTCAGGCCGAACAGCTTTTCAGCCTTTTGGGCATGCGGGATTTCGCGCGGTTTGACGGCTGGCTTCTGCCCGATGGCAACATATGGTTTTCCGATTTCAACCCAATCAGCGGAATGGAACAGAACAGTTTTCTGTTTATGCAGTCCTCCCGCATCGGCATGTCTCACTCAGACGTGCTCAGTTATATTCTGAAATCAGCCTGCCGCCGCCACAATATCACCTGCCCTGCCATGCAGGCGGAACGGAAGCCGAAGATTAAAAAGCGCGTAAACGTGCTGTTCGGCGGAAGTACTTCCGAAAGGCAGGTTTCTGTGATGAGCGGCACGAATGTCTGGCTGAAACTGCGGAAATCCGACAAATATGAACCGAAACCGTACCTGCTCGACACAGGCCATCAGGTTTGGGAACTGCCTTACGCGCTCACTCTGAACCACACCGTAGAAGAAATAGCAGCTACCTGTAAGTCCGCTAAAAAAGATGAGGAACGGCTGCACACCCTGATCAGGCGCGTGGTCGATAAACTGGGTGCGGAGGCAGGAGATTTGTCCGAAAAATGGTTTTTTCCCAAAAAGATGACCCTCAAAGAATTCATCCGTCAGTCTGATTTTGTTTTTATCGGTCTGCACGGCGGCATAGGCGAGGACGGCACGCTTCAGGACATGCTGGAAAAAGCGGAAGTGCCCTTCAACGGATCCGGCTCAGAAGTTTCCGGGCTTTGCATGAATAAATACGAGACTGCCGAGGCGATCAAAGGTATGAAAAAACAGGGAATCTATTCAGCGGTCAAAAAAATCGTCCCGGTCAGCCATTTTGCCGAATCCAATTCATACGATATCAAACGTCATTTCAAAGAACTGAAAAAGGAACTGGGAAGTAAAACTATCATAGTTAAACCGGTGGGGGACGGCTGCAGCGCGGGGATTGCCAGGCTTTACGGTCAGGGAGACCTGGAAACCTACCTTAACTATGCGAAAAAAGGCGCTCCTTTCATCCCGGAAGGCAGTCTGAAGGAACAGCACGGAATCATCGAAATGCCCACCTTAAAGATGGATACGCTGATGTTTGAGCAATTCATCACGACAGATAAAGTGAGGGTGGTCGGCAATAAACTGAAATGGCAGGAAAGAACCAATTGGATTGAAATCACGATGGGAATTCTGGAAGAAGGTGGCAGACTCAGGGCACTATCACCGAGCCTGACTGTCGCCATCGGAAATATTCTCAGTCTCGAGGAAAAGTTTCAGGGCGGGACAGGAGTTAATATCACGCCGCCCCCGGTTCCGTACGTCAAACCTTCAGCAATCAAAAAAGCGAAGGCGGGAATGGAACTGGTCGCCAAAAAACTTGGCATCAGTGGGTACGCCCGCATCGATGCCTTTATGCACCGTAAAACCGGCGAGCTGATAATCATCGAAGCGAACACGACCCCCGGCTTAACGCCGTCAACCGTGATTTACCACCAGGCGCTCGAAGAAAATCCGCCGTTATACCCGACGGCGTTTCTGGAAAAGATCGTGGAGACGGCACTCAAAGAACGCGCTGGGGTGAGACCGCGTAAAGAAACAGGCCGCTCGAAAAACTGAGAAAGGCCATAAGATAAAAAAGAGCCGCGAATCCCAGCCAGGTGACCAGTATTCCGCCAATCAGTGCGCCGAAAGCGGCTGTAAAGTAGTTCATGGATTCCCAGGTTCCCCATTCCGTTCCGGATTTACCCCAATCCAGGTGCTTAGAATAAAGCTTATCGAAAGCAGGTGAATAAATAGCTTCTCCCATACCTATCAATACCTGAATGGCAAAAAGACTGAAGACGGAGTCAACATACTGATATAACAGAAAGCCGGTACCGATCAGTGCATAGCCGAGAATTATGATTTTATCGTTGTGTTTCATTCCGTCCGAGTATTTTCCCGTGTATAAAGTAATCAGTCCTGCGGTAAGCGCAAACAGGAAGCCGGCAATGCTGGCGTCCATTAAATTTCCGCCAATCTCCTCTACAAAAATGGCGTAAATAGGGCCGAGCATAGCACCAGCCAGCAAAATTAATGCGTTGGTGGCGAGCAGAATGCGAATAGCCCGGTTGAAATGGGAAAGAAGAAATTTTTTCATATCACTTCATTATACAAGATTTCTGGCTTAAAATCAATGATTTGACCACCTGTCAGAACTGCTTTAAAGTTGAAGCGTAAGCAATAAGCATGGAGGAAAACCATTCACGTCATCGGAGCCTTCTGGTAAATCGTTTTCGTGATTCAATCGAATTCGCGAACAGGTATTTTACCTTATCCCGGTACCTGATCAGGGGAGATCAGGATGTTTTTTACCGTATCGAGAAGATGATGCTCTGGATCATGGCGGGTAGCACCGCGGTACTCCTTACGATTCATCTGATGCCGAAGTGGCTGGCCGTCGGGTTGGCCATATTGTTGGTGCAGAGGGTCATTGAGTTTGTGGTGGTTTATTCCCGTAATTTCATTTTCGGGCGCGGAAGGGTGTTCACGGATTTTAAAGACGCTCAGCAGCAGGGGGAGTGGCTCATCATGATGTTCAGTCTGAATATCGTTCAGATGATCATCATTTTCTCGATCTGGTATCGTTTGATAAGCCTGCTCAATCCGGAAGCTTTCTTAGAGAAACTCACCGTCCTCAATTCTCTGTACTTTACGGTGGTGACCTTTCTGACGGTCGGCTACGGCGACATCACTCCCTTATCGCCTCTGGCGAAGATACTGGTGCTCATTCAGGTGATTCTTACCTTTTACACTCTGGTGATCGTGGTGAATGGACTGATTTCCATCCACTTCCGGAAGAAATAACATTAAAAGATATTGTCTTTGGGGTCGAATTCTAATAAAATACCCAAGTAGTAAAGGCGATGCGGGTATCGTATAGTGGCTATTATCTCGGCCTTCCAAGCCGATGAGACGGGTTCGACTCCCGTTACCCGCTCCAATTTTTGCTTATTTAAGCCATTTTGGCACAAAGCATATCAACAACCTTTTTCACTATATTTAGTTCAGGGTGCACCACATCAAGATTACAGAAGCCAGGATTGAAGACATTAATCTCGGAAAGATGCTCCACACCTGCCTTGTCTACTAAAAGATCTAAAGCTGCCAGTTGAATATTGTTCTTTTTCAGATGCGGCTTTAGCATTTTTACAATCTCGTGATCTCTCTTGGTGGGGTCGTAAAGCCTTGCGCCATTATCAGTGCCATCACACATTCCGTTTTCGGCATCCGGCAAACGAATATACGAACCTAAAACATCCCCTTCAAGAATCACGATTCTTTTGTCGCCTCTTTCAGGTGCGCTCAAAAAATATTCCACCACCAAAAGAGTTTTATCTTTGGATAAGCCTAAATACTTCTCGATAATTTCTATGACAGCCTTCTCAGATAAGAGTGTCTCTTTTCTGCCTTTGTATCCATAGTATTTATTGAATTTGAAACGAATATGATCAACCCCTTTTCCTCCATAGCTATCACTTTGTTTTATAACGCAATTTCCTATTTTCCGAATAAATCCCAGAGCCTCCTGAACGCCATTGGCAAAGAAGGTCATTGGCGTGATTTGAGAAAAATGCTTTAAATAGGCTTTACTACCCATCTTCTGAATGCCTTCCCCGCTGTTAACTGTAGGAACATTTTCAGTGAACAATTTTTCGAGCAGAAGCTTGTAATCTTTATCAACAGGAGGATTCTTCTTTAAGAATATAAGATCAAAATCACTCAGACTCTGAATGGTTGTTTTCCTATTTAATCTTTCCCTCGATGCAAATTGGATTGGACCCTTAATCAATTTAGTGCGAACTCTATTTCTGCTTAGAACGTCATCTGCATCAAAAATGTAAACCTCTAACCCGTCTCGCTTAATAGCCTCATTCACAAAGAGGAAAAATGTGTCTTGTTCGTCTAGCTGTGATGGATTAGTGACGATGCCCAGTTTCCGTACTAATACTTGTTCACTTCTCATATAAAACATCATTATACAGTGTTTTATTAGAATAGACTAATTATTAAGCCTGCTTTATATACTTCGATTCTTTAGGCTAATCATTCTCTCTCTCTCTCTCTCTCTCATAAACTCCCATAAGGTGCTCCGGTAAAACTAAATCACAGTTAAACAGTAACTAGTGTTTTTCAAGGTGGAAAAGGACTCGATGGGTAATCCTGATTTTAAAGTTGCGCAGGTATGAAAAATATGATAAAAGAAATACCAATATTCTAATTTTAACTAAAATGACAGCTGATAAAATAGGTAATGCAGCAATTGAAGCTGAAGCAGGGCAAATCATAGCTCACCTGCAAACGCTTGATAATGATGCGCTCGTTGAAGCCAGTCATGATATGGACTTGGCGATTCGCGGAGAAGGTCACGGAGAACTGCCCCTGTGGCTCAGGGGATTATCACGTGAAGCCGTGGAACAGGCCAGATTCCAGATGCTGACCGCGCTTTCGGCAACATCAAAGTCTGATAAAATTTAATAATATATTAATTTTAAACATTATGAGGAATAAAGTTGCCCCACTTAGTCCATCTGAAGCCGCAGAGTTCGAGATGGAACAATGTATGAAACATGTGCGAGAGTTACAGGCGCTCCGGAAGAACGATCCGCAGGCGTATGAAGATGAAGTTCAGAAGCTTCAGTTGCTTACCCTCAGCTCCGGGGACGATTTGACATCTCCCGTTTCACCGCACATGGCAGAATTAGTTCTGCTTGAATTGGATGAGCTGAATCCTGTTAGTTCCTCCCGTAAGGACGTTGAAGCCGCTCTGACAGATTATGTCGAAGATGAATATATGGGAAATTCTGATATGTTTGTTCCGTATTCTGAAGCGCGAAAAAACGGCACAAGATAAAGCTATTTAAGAGCTTGGCTGAATACTATAATAATCGATCAGGAATTCCGCGACCTGTTTAAAGGCGGGCGCGGCTGTCGTTTCACCCCATGTTCCTTCTCCGATACGCGGCCGGTCCAGTTTGACCAGAACAACAAATTGAGGCTTGGTGGCCGGAAAATAACCGGCGAAAGAGGTAATAGTGGCTCCTTCACCTTTTTCGTATTGTCCGTACTTGCCGGCAATTTGCGCGGTGCCTGTCTTGCCGGCCACAAGGTAACCGGGGATTTCAGCCCGTCCGTGGTAACCGCGGACAACCGAAACAAGCATAGAAGAAATAATGCTGGAAGTGTCTTCCGAAATAACCCGGTGGATTATTTCCGGCTCTGTTTTAATAACTTCATTACCGCGGATCACGGAATCCACAATATAAGGCTGGATCAGTTTGCCGCCGTTGGCGAGTGCCGCCCACGCGGCGACCATCTGCAGCGGTGTGACAACAATTCCCTGACCAAAGGAAGTGGTTAAAAGCTGGGCCTTTGACCAGTGATTATAATAATCAACGGCCCCCTTTGTTTCACCTTCCAGCTTTATGTTGGTATATTCCCCGAAGCCAAAATCCTTTAGATACTTATACATCAGCCGTTTTCCGAGTTTTTTGGATACCCAGGCCATACCAGTGTTGAGAGACTGCTCAAGTACCTGAGTCATTGTGGTGATGCCGCCGTAAATACCTGTGGCGTTCTTGATTTCAAATTCGTCAATCAGCAAGGGGCCGTCATTGTTGAAAGTGGTTTGGGGTTCCACCTCTTTTGCGTCGAGAGCGATCGCCATTATAATCGGCTTGAAAACGGAACCCGGCTCATAATATTCGCTGATTATTTTGTTTTTGAAAACTCCGGGGCCAAAACGGTTTTCGTAAACAAATTTTTCGATTTCATTATTATTCAGATCCTCAGTACCGATTGGTACGTACTGCCCGCGTTCGTCTTTTTTGAAAACAGGGGTCGTTGGATAGACCTTTTCCCCGTTTTTCAGATCCAGCTTACGAAGCGTGTAGGATTCGGTATAAATATTGGGGTCAAAAGTGGGATAATTAGCCATGGCAACAATGGCGCCGGAAAACGGATTCATAATAACGATCTGGCCGCTGTCAGCCTTATATTCTCCCACCTTCTCCTTCAGGATTTTTTCGACTTCTTTCTGAACGACACGGTCGATTGTCAGGACAATAGTATCGCCATCCACCGCGTTCACAATTTTCGTATCGCTCACGGTAATCTGCCGGCCGAACGGGTCACTTTCGGCGTAAATGGCGCCCTTTTTCCCCTCCAGCTCAATATTGAAATAGCCCTCAATACCATACTGGCCTGTGTTCTCACGGTTGATAAAGCCTACCAGATGTGACGCCAATTCGCCCTCCGGATAAAAACGCCAGTGTTCCGGCAGAAGCACCACCCCCTTTAGGTCAAGACTTTCAATCTGTCGTGAAGCTTCAGGGCTGAGCTTATTCTTCAAAAAAACGTAACGAACCTGGCGGCGGGTAAGCTTAGCCTCAATCGTTGACGGCATTTCGTCAAGATAAGTGGCCAGGGTCTTGGACACAGCAGGCAACTGGGATTCCGGGACCAGCGTTGGGTCGCCGTAAACCAGGAAGCGTTCTGAATCCACAAAAATGCCCGGCAGGCGCTCGTTGATGATGTCAGCCATCAGCTCGTCTTCGGCGTCACGGCGAAGAATAACAAAATCGACTTCCGATTTGGATATCTTGGCCAGAATGTCCTCCGATATTTCCTGAAGCATCGTACTGTACGATTTATAATCAACTTCCTCCTCCCTGACTGATTCAGTTTTTTTGATCGTACCTGTCTCAATATCCCAGATGGTATCCGGGACGATCAGACTTTCAATGCTCTTTTCCTGTTTGACGTTGAAAAAGCAGCTTTCCGGATCTTCGAGGCAGGCGTTATATTCCTCTTCCGTAAAAATGATGGGCGTCAGTTTAGAGGCTATTTCCGGCTTATTATCGGCCACCATCGGATCCACATAAAGCAGGTCAAGTGTAGTGTTGGTTGCCAGCTTGGACAGTTCCCCCGAATGAGTGTCCTTCACATAAATATCACCGCGTCTCGCGGGCAGATCAATCGCTCCGAAATGCTGTTCCTCGGCAATTGCCAGGTACGTGTCATGCCGGAGTATCTGCAGCTGAAAAAGACGGACAAAAATAACCGAAAAAGCTGCGAAAACGAAAATTATCAGAATGATGATCCGGCTCTTGGTGTGGCCCCCTTTTAGTGTTGTCTGATAAGAGGAATAAGAAATCTTGAGCATCGTTTTTTGATTTCGGTTAACGGCCATCATTCTAGCAGAACTTGTATTTTGAGCCCAGATTATTGTAAAAAGCCATTATTTGTGCTAAAATAGTATGAAAACAAAAAAATATGAAATACCGAATCGGCGTTATGGGGTCCGCTCAGGGTCCAACCATCAAAGTTCAGGAAAACATCAAAAAGGCGATTGAAATCGGACAGGAAATCGCCAAAGCGGACTGCATTCTGGTGAACGGGGCCTGCCCGGGACTGCCGGATGAAGCCGCTTACGGAGCCAAAAATGTTGGTGGTCTGACCATGGGGATTTCACCCGCTTTCAGCGAAG
Organism: Patescibacteria group bacterium; assembly: GCA_043800105.1. Classification (GTDB taxonomy): domain Bacteria; phylum Patescibacteriota; class Gracilibacteria; order UM-FILTER-43-11; family UM-FILTER-43-11; genus JAFGTE01. Next base: position 9,898 of record JAZDNJ010000096.1, on the reverse strand, counting down.
AGGAACATACAAAAACCTACAAATCACCGAAAGACAATTACGATATCATTATCTACACGGGCATGGGCCTTATGGAGCGCGACCTGATCAATATCAGAAGCGTGGACGCGATCATTGTGATGGGGGGAGGTGTGGGCACCCTGAACGAATTTACAGTCGCCTTCGATGACATGAAAATTGTCGGAGTACTGACCGGAACCGGCGGCGTTTCAGATCACGTTGATAAGATTCTTGATATCTGCGGCCGCAAAGTGGAAGATTACGTGATTTTTGATTCCGAACCAAAGAGGCTTGTCGCCAAGGTGCTGGAAAGGCTCACAAAATTCCCCAGGCCGGTTACCGAAGACGAAAGGGTGCTCAAAAGCGGCAAAGGCGAATAAAACAAATTAGCTTGCGCAAAAAAAGCAAATCTGCTAGTTTAGTCGTGCCGGCTTTTTAAGAGTACACACAATGATAAAAAAATATTTAAGAGACAGCTTGGCGGAGCTGAATAATGTAACCTGGCCTACCAGAAAGCAGGGGATCCGGATCACGACCATTGTTTTCATTTTTATGATCATTTCGGCCGTTGTTTTGGGCTTTCTTGACCAATTGTTCGCCTGGGCTATCCGCGTTCTGTTGTCGCTTTAATCGGGGGGTCATTTCTGAGCCGACTTATTTAATCTTCAATTTTCAATAAATAATGTAAATGGCAAAACAGGCAAAAAATACAGGTCGTAACTGGTATGTTCTGCATACTTATTCAGGTTACGAAGATGCTGTGGAAAAAGCGCTGAGACAGCGTATAGAAGCCCTTAACATGCAGGACTACATTTTTGATGTTAAGGTTCCTAAAGAGACCCAGGTGGTGATCAAGAGGGGTGATCCCGTGCAGGAGAAAAAGCGGATTTTTCCGGGGTATGTACTTGTGGAGATGATCGTGACGGATGATTCCTGGTATGTGGTGCGTAATACACCTAATGTGACAGGCTTCGTCGGATCAGGCAATATTCCGGTGCCCGTGACCCCCGAAGAATTTGGCGTTATCCAGAAAAGAGTTGGCGGTGACGAAGTAACCTTCAAAATCGACTTCATCAGGGGTGACCACGTCATTATTAATTCCGGCCCATTTGCCAATTACGAGGGGATTATCGATAAGATCGACCCGGAAAAAGGCAAAGTGAAAGTACTTGTTTCCATCTTTGATCGTGAAACACCGATTGAACTGGACTTTACTCAGGTTAAAAAGAAGTAGGATGAAGAAAGCGCAGCTTGCAATATTGTTTTTGGCGGTGATAGCACTATTCGCTTTAGCGGATTACTTTGTAAATCTTCCTGATGGGATACCGATGCCAAAACCTTCCATACCGTCACAGAAAGAAGGAGCCGCAATAGCTCCGGAAGTCATTAACTACCCCAATATAACCAAACAGATTCTGGATCAGGGCGGACTGCCAAGCGCATACTCCATTGAAAAGCGAACACGATCCACGGAACTTTTCGAAACCTTCGACCTCAGCGGGCTGGCCAATGTGAGTATCTACAAAAATGTGCTGGTTGGCACAGACGCGCAGGGGCAGTTGCCGATTTACGTATATGAAATACACGGGCCTGTTGGTCAGGGGAGTATCACTTATCTGAATCTGAAGCTTGCCATGATTGATCAGCTTGGCTCAGAAGCCGGTATCAACGAAACCGGTGATTATGGTTATAACAGCCTTTTTTACAACGACCCGAAGAACCCTTCGAATGGTTTTTTGCTTTCGCAGGTTGAGGATATCGTTTTCGGATTCAAATACAGTAAAAAATCAATCCAGGCCTTTGACTTCATAAAAAATTTGGTAAATAATTACATGTCTTCGGTTAACAATACTATTTAATTTCTCATTCCAGTGGCAAAAAAAGTAATGAAAATCATCAAGCTGCAGATTCCCGCCGGAAAAGCCAACCCCGCGCCTCCGGTAGGTTCAGCCCTTGGCCAGCACGGCGTCAATATTCAGGACTTCTGCACCCAGTTTAACGAAAAAACCAGGGAGCAGGGCGATACGCTGATCCCGGTGGTTATTTCGGTTTACGAAGACCGCTCATTCAGTTTTATCACCAAGATGCCTCCTGCCTCCACGCTGATCAAAAAAGCACTGAATTTAAAAAGCGGCAGCGGGACACCTCAGAAGGTTAAGGTGGGCAATCTGACACAGAACCAGCTCCGTGAAATTGCCGAAAAAAAGATGGAGGATCTGAATGCCAATGATGTTGAACACGCTATGAATATTATTGCCGGAACCGCCCGCAGTATGGGCATTACGGTTGAAAAATAAGACATTTTATTTTGTGGGAGTCCGGTGTAACACCGGACGCTTGAACCACGTAACAACACCATCATGAAACGAGGTAAAAAATATATCGAGTCATTAAAAAAACTAGGGAAAAAGAAGAGCTTCACTCTGCCTGAAGCCCTCAGGCTTTTAAAGGAAACGGGAACGACAAAGTTTGATTCCACGGCCGAAGTCCATATCAACCTGAATATCGATTCAACCAAAGCGGATCAGGTGATTCGCGGCACGATCAATCTGCCGCATGGCTCAGGCAAAAAAGTCCGGATCGCCGCCCTTGTGACCGATGACAAAATAAAGGCGGCCAAAGACGCGGGCGCGGATGAAGCCGGTCTGGAGGACCTGGTGGCTGAGTTTGAAAAAGGTAAGATCAATTTTGACGTGATCATTGCGATGCCCGCTGTTATGAAGCAAATAGGAAAGGTAGCTAAAATTTTGGGCCAAAAAGGCATGATGCCCAATCCAAAGGCTGGCACAGTGACGGAGGACGTTGTCAAAACGATCAAAGAACTGAAAGCTGGACGTCTGGAGTACAGGAATGACAAAGAAGGAAACCTTCACAGTATTTTTGGCAAACTTTCTTTTAAGGAGGAGGAACTTGAAAACAATTTCAAATCATTCCTCAGGGTTATTCGTGACGCGAAGCCGTCGTCGATCAAGGGATCTTTCATAAAATCCATTACCATAACCAGTACGATGGGGCCAGGTATTAAATTGGACGTAAACGAAGCACTCAAAGCACTTTAGCTTATGCACAACATATTGCGAAAAGCGGTGGATCCCGGGCGTCAGATAAGCGCGAACCTGATTTTGGCTCACGACCCTTGGGAGCGGAATACACTGCTTCGCGATTTAGATGACCAGAAACTGAAGCCTAAAGTCAGAATAAAGCGGATCGATCAGGAGCTTCAGCTCCCCAGGTACGAAACGGAAGGGTCCGTGGGTTTTGATTTACCCGCCAGAGAGGACCTTACAGTTCAGCCGGGTGAGATAAAACTGATCCCTTCAAACGTTATTATCGAGGTGCCAAGAGGTTATGCTCTTATCCTGGCTTCACGAAGTTCGACACCCAAGAAGTATGGTCTGATGAAACCGCACGGGATTGGCGTTATTGACCTGGATTATTGCGGGCCGAACGATGAGATAAAGATTCAGGTATACAATTTTACCGATAAAGAAATTCAGATTAAAAAAGGCGACAGGATCGCGCAGGGGCTTTTTATGCGTGTGGATCGCCTGGAATTTGAGGAAGTGACTGAAATCAAACCGGATTCAAGGGGAGGCTTCGGTTCAACCGGTGAGAGCGTCACTTAAATTCATTGCGTATAAAAACCAGTCCGCAGCCAATGATAAGCGTGGCAATCAGGGTAACCATGGCGCCGAATTGATAGCTTCGCTTGCTTTCAACGAGCTCATAATCGAGGTTAGTGAGAACAAACTCCGTCTGACTCACGGCGTTGTACTCATTGATTTTACCCTGCACAAAATCCTTTACCGCGATCAATGTTTCCTTCTCAACAGGGGTGTGAGCGCTTAGTGTAAAAATTATATTCTGACGCTCCTGAATATGCGCGGAAATACCGGAACCCTTGGGTAGGTTTGCCGCGACCTGAAGGTCGGGCAGAAAACTGGGAAACTTTAGCCAGCCGATTATGGTCTGGCCGAAGTAATGGGCCGCTTCGTTTAGCTTATGCAAATCCTCCTGTTTATGTTTCACGCCCGTCGTGGCGTAAATTCTTCCTTCGTAGCCCGGCCTGGTAAAGCCCGGACTTGCAAAGACAAACAGAATCTGCCCGGCCAGTACGATAACAATAAGCATTAAAATTTCCTTTTTGAAGGATTTCAGTATATTCATTCAGTTTGAGAGAGTTTTTTTAAGAAGTTCATTGTGTGCCTTGGCGGCCAGGTTGCCGATAGACCCGTTGGCATCCAGATCATAAGCCTTCTGGAAAGCGTCAAGTGCCATTTGATCGCGATGCTGCCGCGCATAAAGATTACCCAGATTGTAGTAAACGGCTGCCAGATTCGGATCAAGCTCAAGGGCTTTCTTAAGATTACGCTCAGCTTTTTCATCATCTTCCGTGCCGGCGTAACTCCAGCCAAGCAGATTGTAGCTCATGGCTGAATCCGGAAAGGTAAGGGCGGCTGTTTCAGCAAGTTTCAGGGCCTTTTGCGGTTCATGAGTGAAGTCAAGGTAAAGCCAGACCGGACGGACGAAGGAATTTACGTCATCCTGATTTATCCTCAGAACCTGCTCGTAAGCGTCGACGGATTTCTGATAATCCTGCGTTTCGAAATACAGATCCGCGAGGTGTCTGAAAATAACAAGCTTAGGTTCAAAACCATTGGAAAGAGCAAGATTAAAGAAAACGATGGAATCCTCAAAATGCTCCAGTTCCTTATGGGTGACTCCCAGAAAATACTGAGTGGTGGGCCATTCCGAATCAAGACTGTAGGCCTTTTCGAAGGCGGTCAGGGCGAACTGATACTTTTCCAGATTCAGATAGGCAAAGCCGAGCAGAATCCAGCCGTCCCGCAGATCACCGCGCTCCCGCAGAACTTCTTTTAAAAGATGAATGGCCATTTCGTACTCTGCCACTTTATTAAGGCTTCGGGCGAGCAGTTCGGATAAATAAAGATCCTCGGCCGCCTGCGTAAAACTGAATTCCTGGTAGGCATCCAGAATGATTCCTGTATGGGAACTCAGGTCGGGATCGGAAGAGGCGACCTGAGCCTCTTTAAGGTATTTCCGGGCCGCGTCATGATCCCCGAAAAGCGCGCTCAAAAGCCCCTTATAATAAAGCACGCGCGCGTCAGGCACATCGGTTACAGGATAGCTGTCCAGAAGATTTTTTGCGGTGTCAAAGTCACTCAGCCGGATATAAATACGGATCATATCAAGGCGGGTTTCCGGCTGATTCGGGTCAAGCCTGAGAACCTGCTCGGCGTTAGTTAACGCTTTTTTGTAATTTCTGAGTTCAAAATGGGTTTTTACAAGCTTTAGGTAAGGCTCAATCCGCTCCGGTTCCAGATTGGCGGCCCGAACGTACTCATTGGACGCAAAAGTAAGAAAACCTCTTTCAAAAAAATAGTCACCCTTCTCCATTCGATCTTCGTAACTCAGGTTCACCTCTTCCGGGAGCTCCGCGGTAGAAGGTAATTGCGGACTGGTTTTTTCGGTTTTCGGAAACAGGCCGAAAAAGCCGGTTTTGCTAAGTTCGGCCCCTTTCCACGCGTAAATCCCTCCCGTTACAAGAAAGGCCAGAAGAACAGCGGAGACGATAGCAAGAAATTTACGCATTTAAATGGTTTATTCAAAGTGAGTCTATCAAATTAAAGAAAGCGATTCTAGTGCTTGTGAAGCCTTGCGGTCAGGATGGCGATGGCTAAAGCGTCAGCGGCGTCATGGGGTTTTGGCAGTGAGTTTAAATTAAGAAGGCGCCGGACCATTTCCTGTACCTGCGTTTTATCCGCCTGACCGCTGCCGCAGATGTTACTTTTAACCTCAGTCGGCTTCATCTCGTGAATGGGCAGGCCCCTTTCGTGAACCTCGGCCATAATCACTCCTCGCGCGTGGGCGACCTTGATGCCGTTAGTGATATTCTTCACAAAAAAAAGTTCTTCAATTCCAACGGCCGCGTACTTGTGCATTGAAAGAATTTCCGCAAGGTCCTTCTTGATCACAGTGAGTCTCTCGGCAAGAGAATCGGCAGGTACTGTTTTAATAATCCCACAGTCCACAAATTCAGGCTCACTGTCTTTTGCTCTGATGATGCCAAAACCGACCTCAGAAAGGCCCGGATCGATGCCGAGAAAATACATATCACTGATTAAGTAATTGAACCGCCGACTTTAGAGCCGCCATGTTATAACCGTAATTCATGCGGGTGGAACCGAGTACCCCCATAACCCCATCGAAACCCTGGTGAGAGTAGGGGATAGCCAGCAGGCTGCAGCTCTGAAATGCCGGTAGAATGTTTTCTTCACCGATATAAATGGCCCCCTCTTCTGTAATATCAAGGTCCGCCAGAACGCCGGCGAGGTCATTCTCCAGAATTTCTATCACTTTGCTTACCTTCTCGGGCTCCAGGATGAACTCGGGTTTTCTGAGGATATTGCTTATACCTATGTAAAAGAAGCGGCCCTTATCGGGAATGGTGGCAAAACTGATGTTGTCGGTGGCCGTGGCGAGAATAGAAACCGTGTCGTAAAGTTTTTCCTTCATCTTGCTCAGGTAATATTGCTTTCTGATTCTGAAGAGATCCTGCTGAGCTTTTTGCACAAGCTTATCCTGCTCTTTCATCTGGTTTACCATCATACGATAGGCACGGCTGGTGGGCACGCGGCCCGCGGAAGTGTGCGGCTGTGAAATATAGCCCTCTTTTTCGAGCGCGGCCATTTCGTTGCGGATAGTGGCTGAAGACACCTGAAAATCATAGGACTCCGTCAGGTGTTTTGAGCCAACGGGAAGGGCGTCGTGAATAAACGATTCAATGATGGCTTCCAGAATTTTCTGTCGTCGTAAATCCATTAGCAGTTAAGGCTTGTAAGTGCTAACCAATTTTCGCAGAGAAAGGCCTGGGTGTCAAATTCGGGACTTGCACTATTTGACAAAAAATGATAGTGTTTCATCACGACCGCCCCCTCTTTTTGCTGGTGGCTGGTCATGATCTTTAAGGCTACTAACCCAAGACTCAGGAGTATAAGAAAAAATGAAGTGTGCACGTTTTTTCGTTCTCGCCCTAGCCCTCATAGCCTTCACGACCGCAGCCCGCACGCGCGGACCGGGATCGGTCGAAGTCCAGCTGACCTGCGACTTCGAGAAGGCCAAGGAGGCCGGGAAGTATGACTGGGTGCACCCAGCCTACAAGGACCAGAGCGATGCCCCGTCCACCGACTGCAAAAAAGGAGATGCAGTCAAGATTTCCTTCTTCAGTGTCGACCAGGAGATCGTCTCACGCCAGGACGCGGAAGATGAAATCAGGCGGCATGACTGCCGCCCCGCCACCTGGCCTGAACTCTTTGCCGTTGGTGCACAGCACCCCGACATCCAGCGCCACTACCACATCGTTGGACTGGGGTCGATCTGGTCCTACACGGCTAAGGACGCCATGCTGAAGAAGGTCAGGCTTATCCTGGTCCCCAGTCTGTACTGGGATGACGAGGATGGCAAAAACCTTGGCATGGACACTATAGTATTCAGTGGCGAATGGCACTTCGCCGCGGTCTGCGGCGACGGGTAGCTTAAAGAATTTGGACTTTATTGGCCTCGTGCCCCTCACGGGAGCCCGGTGCCTTGTCCTTCCACGAAAGCCGGTCAGCGCACGCGCGCAGGATCGGCTTTTCGTCTAACCGGCCCCATGACACTTCTTGTACTTTTTACCGCTGCCGCATGGGCACATTTCATTACGGCCTACTGCGTTATGTTTTACGGCCGGAGTGACGGGAACATTGGCTGAAATCTTTTGAACAACTGCATTCTGAGCTGAATATTCCGCGGCGGCAGGGGAGCTGCCCGGATGCATGCGCGAACGGGTAAGATTCCCCTCAATCGCGTCCTGGTTTGTTTTAAGCTCCTGAGCCTGCTGCGGTTGTTCCTGAATTGGGACTTCCGTTCGGATCTGCAGTTTAAACAATGTATTTACAATATTATGCTGAATCATTTCCAGAAGTCTGGTAAAAAGCTGATACGACTCCTGCTTATATTCCATCAGCGGATCACGCTGACCGTAACCGCGAAGCGAAACCGATTCGCGGAGCTGGGTCATCTGGTCAATATGCTCCATCCACAGCATATCCACGATCCGAAGGGATATCTGCTTCTCGGCATTTCGCAGAATTCCCGGATCCGGCAGGGAATCCTCTTTGATCTGGTACTCGCCGTGCAGAATATTGCTCAGATTTTCCGCGAGCGTGTCTGTATCTTCGATCTTTTCAAAATCGGCCACATCCAGTTTCTTTTCCGAATAAGGCATCAGGGCATTCAGCGATCTGACCATGCCATAAAGGTCCCAGTCCGCGCGATTTGGTGTAGAGGTGTGCAGAGCGACCAGATGATGCGCCTCATTTTTCATCATCTTCCTGATTTCCTCGGAGATATCCTCCGCGGAAAGAATCTTCAGCCGCTTGGAATATATGATTTCACGATGCCTGTTCATCACGTCATCGTATTCCAGCAGATGCTTACGGATATCGAAGTTATGGCCTTCCACGCGTTTCTGCGCGGACTCGATACTGCGGGTGATCAGGGAGTTTTCAATCGGCGTGTCATCATCAATCCCAAGCCGGTCCATCATGCTTTTTATGCGGTCGGAGCCGAAAAGACGCATAAGGTCATCGTCCATCGATATATAAAAACGTGAATAGCCGGGATCACCCTGTCTTCCGGAACGCCCGCGGAGCTGGTTGTCGATACGCCGCGAATCGTGGCGTTCGGTTCCCACGATCGCCAGACCTCCAAGTTCTTTCACTCCTTCGCCTAGCTTGATGTCGGTACCGCGGCCGGCCATGTTGGTCGCAATGGTCACTGCGCCCTTTTGGCCTGCCAAAGCCACAATTTCAGCTTCACGCTCATGATGCTTGGCATTGAGCACTTCGTGTTTCACACCGCAGAGCTTTAGCATTTTGGAAAGCATTTCCGAGGTTTCGACGCTGATGGTGCCGACAAGTACAGGTTGACCTTTTTCATGTAGTTCCTTTATAGAATTAACTACATTGTTCCATTTGCCGCGGGAATTCTTGTAAATCAAATCAGACAGGTCCTGGCGGATAACCGGCATATTGGTAGGAATAACAATGGTGTCCAGACCATAAATTTTGTAAAACTCCTCTTCTTCCGTTTTCGCGGTGCCGGTCATGCCGGAAAGCTTGGAATAAAGCCTGAAAAAGTTCTGGAAGGTAACCGTGGCCAGGGTTTTGCTTTCGCGTTTCACCTCAACGTTCTCTTTTGCCTCAATCGCCTGGTGAAGGCCGTCGGAGTAGCGGCGGCCCGGCATCAGACGGCCGGTGAACTCATCGACAATAATGATTTCATCATCTTTAACAATATAGTCCCTGTCCCGCTGAAAAATAGCCTTGGCCTTCAGGGCCTGCTCAATGTGGTGGACTTCCAGAAAACCGGCCTCGGTATAAATATTTTCAACCCCTAAAAGCTGTTCCATCTTCGCGATGCCGGGTTCTGTCAGGGTGACGTTCCGGGCCTTTTCGTCAATATTATAATGCTCCTCAGGGGCCAGCTGACTGATCAGTCTGGAATACTGATAATACTTGTCGGTTGACTCCTCGGCGGGCGAAGAGATAATCAGCGGAGTCCGGCTTTCATCGATCAGAATCGAATCCACCTCATCGACAATGGCATAATGGAGTTCGCGCTGAACACGATATTCCAGCCGGGTGGCCATGTTGTCACGCAGGTAATCGAAGCCGAACTCGTTATTGGTTCCATAGGTAATGTCAGCCGCATAGGATTCCTGCCGTTCATCCGGACTCAGGTCGTGCACGATAGTTCCGACCGTCAGGCCCAGATAGTTATAGACAACACCCATCCAGGCCGCGTCACGTTTGGCCAGATAATCGTTCACGGTCAC
>JAZDNJ010000058.1:0-4380 GCA_043800105.1 Patescibacteria group bacterium | reverse complement strand
AGTCTTTAACCTTTAATCTCGATTCCTTCATTACCTTTATGAAAGCCTCGCTTTCTCCGTTGATCATCAGGAAGAAGCCGCCGCCGGAACAACTTAATCTGTTCTCCAGACGGCAGGTGGTAAAACTGGGGATAATTTAGCTAAAATAATAGCTGATGCGGGAATTAACATTCTGTCTCGCAATATGTATAATCAAGCCATGAGTGAGCTTCAATCCAAAGTCAAAACAGCTCTAAAAACCCTCCCGTCCTTTAAAAAGGTTGTTGTGGGTCTTTCGGGTGGCATGGATAGCATGGTGCTGACCCACGTCCTTAAAACTCTGGGCTACGAGGTCATTGTGGCACACCTGAACCACCAACTGCGTGGAGCGGACGCGGACAACGACGAGATTTTTGTGATTGAAACGGCCAAACAGTGGAACCTGCCTTACGTGAGCAAAAAGGCGGTGATCCCCGAGGACAAGAATATTGAAAACAGCGCGCGCCATCTGCGCTACAGTTTTCTGGAAGAAACGCGGGCGGCTTACCGCGCCGACCTGATTGCCGTCGGCCACCAGTTTGACGACCAGATTGAAACCATCATCATGCACCAAAAACGCGGTTCCGGCCTGCGCGGAAGGCGCGGAATGAAACTGCTCAAGGGTAATATACTGCGCCCTCTTATCGACATTCCCCGTCGGGAGATCGCGGCTTACGCGACCGAACATCAACTGGAGTATGTTATCGATTCCAGCAATCTTGATACGAGTTTTGAGCGGAACCGTCTGCGGGAGGAACTTATCCCGGAACTTCGCAAGATTCCCGGTTTTGAAGATCGGATGCGGGAAATCTCACGTGAAGCGGCCATCAAACTGGATTGTATGGAGGCGGAAAAGAAATACTGGGAAGAAAAATACATTGCCGGAAAACGTCTGAACCGCGTCGCTTTTAATGAGCTCGATACGGACATGAAAGTGGAGATGCTGCTGGGTATTCTGGGGCAGGAGGATATATACCGAAATACACTCAATCGCCTGATAAGCTTTATATCAAGCGGAAAAACCGGCAAAGAAATCAAGGTCAAGGCACTGACTTTTGTGGTCGAATATGACACGATCCGATGGCATAGAAACTCACCGACCAGATTTGCTAAAAAGCCGATTGAAAACGAAACCAAATGGGGCGGATATAAAATCAAGGTCAGCGATATCAAACCGCTTTACGTGCGTTCCTGGAAGACGGGCGACCGTTTTCAGCCAAGCGGCATGAAAGGGACCAAAAAGTTACAGGATTTTTTTACGGATGAAAAAATTCCCAAGTACGAACGCCGGCATATTCCTGTCATTGTGGATGAACAGGATGCTATCATATGTATCGGCAATCTTCGCTTCAGTGAAAAGTACAAACATTTGTCCGGAAATATTAAGATTCAGAAAAAATGATCAAACGCCTCTCCTTCCTTGTTCTGGCCGCAATCTTTTTTGCTCCGGCTTTCGTTATGGGCTCTTATGAACGTGCCATCCGCGTTACAGCCACCGATGTGGTGGATAATATGAACAGTTATCTGCTGATCGAGGACGACGGTGAAACCTGGCTAATCCACCACAAGACAGGCTGCGGAAGCGTGAAGGAGGGCGATCCGCTCACGCTGGTTATTCGCGGTGAACTGGACGGTAACCGTGACGAAATGTGGAAGGGTGATTACGCGAGCTGTATTGTGGATATGGCCGAAACGGTTAACGATAAACTGAGAGTTGTCACGGTTTCTCCGGCTGACAACTACACTTCTGTAAGCGATAACGGTAAGCCCTATCGTATTTATTACAGCGAACGCTGTAAGGCGATGCAGGGCATGAATGGCTACGATGTTTATGTGCGCAAATTCGGCGGTAAACAGCTGAAGGTCGGCGATAAGTTCTTTTTGCCGGCAGTCGGCGAAATGTGCGCCATTACATACGTCATGCCGGAGGGTGTCGCTCCGCCAGAATCTAAACCGGTTGTCGGCGACATCAAACGTCCGACCACCCCCACTCATCTCCGCGCCATTCCCACGACCAGCGCGGTCTACCTGTACTGGGACGCGGCCAAAGACGATGTTGGCATCGCCTACTATGTGATCAGCGCCTCATTGTACCACCGCGATGATCCGGTAGCCCGTGACCCGGAAGTGAAGCCGCAGGAAATGCTTGATACCATCAAAACCGAGACCAATAAAAACAGCTTTAGGCTGGATAATCTGAATTCCGATGAACTTTATTTTTTCCGTGTGATCGCGGTCGATAACGCGGGCAATGAAAGTTCTTACTGGAGCGAAGAAGCCACAGCCTTCACCAAGAGCTCCATCGCTCAGATGAGCCTTAAAAACACTGAGCTAAGACTTTTCAGGATACAGGAAGCCGCCGATTCATTTTTGTTCCGATGGAATAATCTGTCTGACAGCAAATACAGCGTGATATTAGAGGTGGATGACGAAAGGATTTTTATCAGCAACGACTGGAAGCAGACCTACTTCCGCGTACTAAAAAAACCCGAACGGAAAGGGAAGAAACTGGAACTGATTGTCCGCAGTCTGAATATTCGCGGAATCAGTCAGGAAGCCACTTCAACGTTCGGCTTTTAGCGCTACAAAAATTCCTGCTCCAGTACCTCGTACCATTTTCCTTCCGGGGTTAAAAGGAATTTGGTTTCATGAACGCAGTTTTTTCCGGCAAGGGGTTCGCCCTTCGGCCTTATTTCCGGATTTTTTTCCGCCAGTGCCGGGTCCTGTTTGATAAATACAAATTGTGTCAGGCCGCTGCCTGTTTTATTGGCGTAATCGTAGTACTCACATTTGCCATTTTTCACATCTTCCCGGAAGATTGCCAAAAGTCTGTCTTCCAAACGCTTTTCGTATTTATCCTCAATATTACTTATAACCGGTTCCACAAAAGCCCTGTTGATCGCTTCTTCATACATCGCGTAGCCGTTCTGAGCCGCCGACATTATGCCTGTAAAAGCGAGCAAAGACAGAATAATAAAAATGAAAAGATGGATTCTTTTGGCGATAACGACTTCTTTCATGCTTTTACTGCCGATGTAGTAGATGCTCAGCATAGTGGTAAACAATATCAGTGCCAGAAATCTAAGTACGCTCATTCCGGCCACTAAAAGATCGGCAAGCGGAGTATAAATGAAAAGCAAAACAGTGATAAGCGCAATCACACCAAAAGCGGCGATGCGCATCATGTTGCGATAGTGAACGATGGTTCGAAGCAGTCTGTCTACCACAAACATCCAGTACCTGCGAATCAGATGGTTCAGCGTGAACAGAATAATCGTTTCAATAAAATAGAACGCCAGAAACGCTACAATAAGAAAAACAAGAAGGGGAAGAGCCTGTTCAATTGTAATCATGATATTGGGGTTTTTTGTTTATTTTTCGGAAACAACGTGGGCGCCATTCTCGTCGATAACAACTCTTTTTACCGTCAGAGATTTCCACAGATTTTTTCTGGCAGATTCATCCGCAACCTCACGCACTTCTTCCGGAGTCACGATTCCGTCCTGGTTGATATCACTGCTGAGGTCATTGTGCGCGCCGCCAACAAGTAAAGGGCTGGCGGCATAATTTTCTTTGCGGCCAAATAAGTCCTTATGTATAACCGACTTGCCGGCCACTATATAAACACTGCCATCCTGACCCACTATTCTGCTTATGCCGTAATCTTGCCCCTCTGTTTTGAAAGCCTCTCTGTCTTCACTAACCTGAACATGTTTGGGAACATAATTTTCTACCATCAGGATTTCTGACTGACCAGGTGAACGGACTATTTTCTGAGCTGTTTTGACAGCATTCTTATCTCCTTTTGTACCAAACAACTCGTATGCGGCATTTATTTGCGCGGATTGCAACGAGATCGGCGGACGCTGTTCTTCCGCTTCAGAAATAGCCGCCCTAACCTGGTCCCGATGGTGATCTGTTATAGCGTCCTTTACATCGGGCCCAATGGTCGCTAATGCCAAAGTACCGCCAAAAACAAGCACCCTGCCAACACGATGGCGAGAACTTTTCGCCACATATGGTTGAATTACTTCTGAATCAAGTACAATAGGTTGACCAGAATCCGAGTCTGGCGGCTGAGGTACCCTGATTTTTAATTCCTGTGGTGTTCTGTCAGGAGTCTTCATATTTGATAGAGTTCTCTCCATCTACAATGTAGCATTTTAAGGCGAAATGTTCAAGAGTTAACAAATAATTTTTTTGTTGTGTCAATGAATTTTGGCTAAATTATCCCCAGTTTTACCACCTGCCGTCTGGAGAACAGATTAAGTTGTTCCGGCGGCGGCTTCTTCCTGATGATCAACGGAGAAAGCGAGGCTTTCATAAAGGTAATGAAGGAATCGAGATTAAAGGTTAAAGACT
>JAZDNJ010000010.1:0-3508 GCA_043800105.1 Patescibacteria group bacterium | reverse complement strand
AAGGTGATCAGGGCTGTAAGGCAAAAAGCTTTCGCCGTCCGTCACAAAATCGGGGCTGTTGTAAGAGCGGATAAGACTTTTAAGCGGGTAGGTGAAATGGAGGTATCCGGCCACCCTGGCGCTGTAGGTTCCGTCCTCGTTTTCCATAAGGCCGGCAATCTGGTAATACTGGCCGTCTGTTGTCACTCCGTAAGCGTATCTGGCTCCTGTTCTCGGGTCGGTGGGTACTTCCTGTAAGTAGCGTCTGGTAAGTAAGGTGTTGTCGATCTGAGACTGGATGAAGTCAGCTGTCGCGCAGTCGTGAGCGTAAGAAGTATCCAGATAGAAGCAGTTCAGGTTCTTGTCGGCTCCGGTTGCGGGCATGGGAAACTTCCGGCCGTTGTCAACAAAGTACCGTTCCATAGCATTCTCTATGGCCATCAGGTCAGCTGTCACTTTATCGTTCATCACCCGCGTCTGCGCGTGCCGGTAACTGAGGGTGGCCACAGTTAGGATGGTGATGACGGCGACTACGACAAGAAGTTCCACAAGGGTAAAACCCCTATGAATACTGAACAAAGGATTTTTGATTTTTGAAGTTTTCATTGTTTCTATTTATTATTCGGTTCGCCCGGGGCCGCGAAACACCGCTCCAGCCGGTACATTTGGCCGTTGCCCGCCTCCAGCCGGCCGATAAGATGCCAGGTGTCCCGCGGTGTTCCGGCATCCGACACCTTCTGCATCGTGATGCTGAGGCTTTCCGGAATATTCACGCCGTCCGGAAGAAACTTTTCCATTTCTCCGGGGTTTTCCGCGAAATAGTCCAGAGCCTTATGGAGCGTGCCAAGGGCCATGTTTTCCGACTGCTGTCTGTAAAATTCGCAGTCCCCCCTGATCCGCGTGATACCGCTGTAAATACTGACCACGAAGTTCGCGATAATACCAAAACCGATAAGGATCACCAGCAGTTTGAGGAAGGGGGTATGGGCCTTTATCCAGACGTTTACTGGACGCGGAGCGGCAGGGTGTTTTTTCATATTATGGGTTCTTAATTTTTAATGTTTCAGTTTTCAGGAAGTTCAAAGACAGCTTCCGCGCCGCCTTCACTGAGCTTCACCGTGACGGAAGCCGCGTCCCCGTTATTCAGAAGAGTGCCGTTTTTGTAACGTTTTTTCTTCCCGTAGTTCTTCAGAATGTCCAGGCGGTAGCTGTCGGGCTCAAGGTAAACGTCATCAGCGGAATTCTGACCGGGATTCAGGGGGAAGACGCGGATATGATTGGAAGACCCGGTATCCGTCATAAGCCGGTAAACGGTTTCACGCGATCCGTACTTTACAGGATTCACGCAGAGTTTCTCACCGGCGTAAAGGGGCAAAGGACCGCTTAAGAAATCCCCTTCCGGATCACTGACAAAAAGAAGAGCTTCATCAGGGCTTGTAAGCCGGATATCACCCTCTCCGCATCCGCCGGCTATGGTGACAGGCTCCCATTCAAGCGAAAGCGCCGCGCCGGGAACAACGGAATCGGCCAGCAGATACTTTTTCATAAAATAAACGGAGCTTTTTGTGTATTCGTCCCTTAAATGGGCCTCTTCAAGTCCGTCAATAAACCCTCCGATATTCCCGGCGGCGTTCCGGACCGCGATGGTGCCGGAAAAAGGATGCCAGCCGACCGTGACAGACGTCCCCATTATCGCGATAATGGCGACCGTCACCATCAGTTCGGTCAGGGTGAAACCACCGCAAAAGAACCCGGCCGTTTTTTCTAAGCTAAATAAGTGCTCTCTCTCTCTCTCTCGGTTATTTTTGTTTTCCACATTTCTGACGATTAGTATTTGTTTAATGGAATTGTAACATGAAAACAGGAAACGGAAAAAAACCAGCTTTTTGGCTCGCGGTTTCCGGCTCGCTTGTCATAAAGAGAAACGGATGATAATATAAATTATGCCTTCTTTTAGCCATTAAATCTGATTTTATGTTCTGGGTCGACGAAACAGTAAACGACATTATTGCGGAGTATCCAGGCCGGGATAAATTCACCATTCGCGATGAAAAAACTCTTTCCGGCCGCGTGCACATTGGCTCACTCCGGGGCGTGGTGATTCACGGTGTGATCGCCCAGGTGCTGAATGAACGAAGCAAAAAAGCCAAATTCCTGTTTGAATTCAACGATTACGACCCCATGGACGGCATGCCTAAAGAACTGGCGGGCAAAGGTTTTGATAAGTATATGGGCATGCCCCTTTGCAACATTCCCTCGCCAGATGATAAGGCCAAAAACTTTGCCGAGTACTATGGTGAGGAATTTTTGAGTGTTATAAACGAAATCGGTTTTCACCCGAAACTCCCCAGATCCAGCGCCGCTTACAAAGACGGGAAAATGAACGACTGGATTACACTCGCCCTGACCAAAAACAAGGAAATCCGCGAGATTTACAAACGCATTTCGGGTTCCGAGAAAGAAGAGCACTGGTCACCGGTGCAGGTAATCTGCGAAAAGTGCGGAAAAGTGGGTTCAACCGATGTACTTTCGTTTGACGGCAAAAAAGTAAGGTACGTCTGCAAAAAAGATAAAGTAAAGTGGGCCGTCGGTTGTGAGTATGAAGGCGAAATCTCGCCTTTTGACGGCAACGCAGAGCTGACATGGAAGGTGGAATGGCCCGCCAAGTGGGACTGTTACAAGGTGGACATTGAGGGCAGCGGGAAAGACCACAACGCCGCCGGCGGATCACATGATATTGGCGAAGCCATCTGCAATGAGGTTTCCAAGACCGACGTGCCCTACAACATTCCTTATGAATTTTTCCTGGTAGGCGGTAAGAAGATGAGTTCTTCTAAAGGCATCGGCCAGACAGCCCGCGAGATAGTAGACCTGGTGCCGCCCGAGATCCTGCGCTACCTGATGGTGAAAACCCAGCCCAAAAGCCGTATTGAATTCGACCCCGAAGGCGACACCATCCCCAGACTCTTCGACCAGCACGACGAGGCCGCCAAATGGTACTTTCACAAAGGTGAAAAAGATACCATGCAAACCGACCTCGCCCGTGCCTTTGAGCTCTCGCAGGTAAGCGAAGGCAAACCCAAAGAACGTTTCCTTCCGCGCTTTTCGCAACTGGTCTTTATCATGCAGATTCCCCGCCTGAATTTGCAGGCTGAAGTGGAAAAGATGAAAGGCGCGAAACTGACTAAAGCAGATCGCGAAGAAATCGACATGAGAATGAAATATGCCCAAAAATGGCTCGAAACTTACGCCCCCGACCGTTACCGCTACAAGTTACAGGAAACTCTACCTGAGATTGCCGGCGCTCTGACAGAACACCAAAAAGAATTTACCCATTTGCTTGCCGAAAAACTGGAAAAGATAAAGGAGTGGGAAGGCGAACTTATCCATGGCACTATTCACGAACTGGCCAAAAGTCACGAGGAATTTACGCCCAAAGACTGCTTCCAGGCTATTTACAGGCTATTTCTGGGAAAAGATTTCGGACCGCAGGCCGGCTGGTTTCTGTCTGCGCTGGAAAAGGATTTTG
>JAZDNJ010000086.1:0-5093 GCA_043800105.1 Patescibacteria group bacterium | reverse complement strand
TTGTTTTTGTGGACAGTTCCAGTAAAGCGGAATTTCCCACACTTTCGACCCTTAGTTCCAAAGAAACAAGAAAGATCAACGGCGTTGATCATTTTGTAATAAGAGTGGAAATTTCTTCCGCTTCCCATCCGTTTTATACCGGTAAGCAGACTTTAGTAGACACAGCCGGCCGTGTCGACAGATTTAAGGCAAGAATGGAAGCCGCCAAAAAGATGCAGGAAGGGGCAAAAGCCAGCAAAACCCGCAAGGAAGTCCTAAGTAAGGAAACTCCTGAAGAAAAAATTTCACGGAAGGCCAAGGAGAATACCGAAAAGAAAGAAGCCGAGAAAGCGGAAATGAAAAAACCAGCCGCTAAAAAGGCTCCCGCAAAGAAGCCAGTTGCTCAGAAAAAAGAAACGACAGCCAAAAAAACTCCCGCCAAAAAACCCGCCGCGAAAAAGAAGACAGCTGAGAAGAAATAATTTGTGATTTGTGAATCAAAATTACAAATCTGAAATTATTTTTTTCATTTTTTCCTCGAACACCGATTCGTCAAAGCGTTCGGCGATTTTACGTATCACTTTATAATCATAGTGTTTTTCGTTGACCATCAGGCGCGTCAGGCCGACTAAAAATGATTTTTCAGTGGGCTCGTCAAAGAATTCACCTGATTTTCCGGCCTCCACGCTTTCCAGCACGCCGCCAGCGCCGTAAGCCAGCACAGGTTTGCCGGCTGCCATGGCTTCCACGGGGGTAATACCAAAATCCTCCTCGCCCGGAAAAATGAGGGCGCGACAGTTCTGCATATACTCACGCACCACCAAGTCAGGTTTTCGCCCCAGAAACTCGATATTGGATTTAGCCATGGCCTCCAGCGCTTTCCGCTGGGCGCCGTCACCTATAATAACCAGCTTCCTGCCTACCTTATTAAAAGCCCGTATCGCCAGATCAATTTTCTTGAAAGGGGTCAGGGCGGATACGATCAGAAAAAAATCTTCGTTCCCCGCTGTCGGCTCAAAAGCTTTAACATTTACCGGCGGATAGATCAGTTCGGAATTCCGTCGCCAGTATTTGGCGATGCGTTTTTGAACATGCTTTGAATTGGCCACGATCTTGTTGGGCTGTTGAGCTGTCTGAAAGTCCCACATGCGAATACCGGTCAGCATATGAGATGTGGCAAAACGCAGAGGAGCCGGCATGTTTTTTGTGTATTCATGTGTGTAATCCCAGGCGTATCGCATAGGAGAGTGGCAGTAACACAGGTGTTTCACATCGCCCGTCTTTATGCCATGCGCGAAAGCCGAACTGCTTGAAATGACGGCGTCAAACTTACTGAAATCAAATTGCTCAATAGCCTGTGGCATTCGGGCCAGCAGCCATTTTGGACTCCTGATCAGCTCATAGTACTTCTGCAGATTGCTGGAATGTATTTTGATTCCGCTGAACCATTCCGCGCTAACTTTTTCGTCGCGGAACAGGGTATAAACGGGGCTTTTCGGATACATATCCAGCAGCTTTCGCAAAACGCGCTCCGCCCCGCCCAGTTTAACCAGCATTTCGTGCACCAAAGCAATTTTCATAAGTACATATTAATTCGTGTGACAGAAATTACCAAGAGACTAATTTTATCTGATATACTCAAAAATGAACTAAATTATATGCGCATGAGTGAAATTAAAGATTTAATCATTATCGGAGCGGGTCCGGCTGGCTATACCGCGGCCATTTACGCCAGCCGCGCCAATCTGAAAGTCCTGGTGTTTGAAGGCTGGCAGCCCGGCGGTCAGCTCACCACTACGACCACAATCGAAAATTTTCCGGGCTTCGGAAAAGGCATCGATGGTAATAAGCTGATGCAGGAAATGAAGAAACAGGCCGCTGTCTTCGGAACCAAATATATCACCGGAGATGTCACAAAAGTGGATTTTTCCAGCCGGCCTTTCAGAGTATTTAAGGATGATGATGAATATCAGGCAAAAACGGTTATCATCGCGACCGGCGCCAAGCCCCGCAAACTGGGGCTTGAATCCGAAGATCGGTTTTGGGCCAAAGGAGTTTCTGTCTGCGCTACCTGCGACGGCTTCTTTTTCCGCGATAAAACAGTGGCAGTGATCGGCGGAGGCGATTCGGCAATGGAGGAAGCTGATTTATTAAGCAAATTCGCGAAAAAGGTTTACATCGTGCACCGCCGTGAAGAATTCAGGGCTTCCCGGATCATGCTCGACCGCGTGAGGGACAACAGCAAGATCGCGATCCTGATAAGTAAGGCCGTTGATGAAATACTGGGCGACCAAAAGGTTACGGGCCTCCGGCTGAGAGACATACAGTCAGGCAAAATTTCCGAGCTGGCTGTCGACGGTATGTTCCTGGCCATCGGCCACGTTCCCGCGACCGGTATCTTTAAGTCAATCGAAAAAGATGATCTGGGCTATATCGTTCACAAACAAAACACCATGACCAATGTCGCCGGCGTGTTCGCGGCAGGCGACTGTGTGGATCACCGTTATCGCCAGGCCATTACCGCCGCCGGCATGGGCTGTCAGGCGGCCATCGATGCCGGACGCTGGCTGGCGGGTCAGTAATTATTTGGGTTGGAGTTTCATCTGATTGGCAATCTGATACCTGCCACTTGTCTTATACCAGTCTATGATCTGGCTTCCCGGGCAACCGGTATAAGCGACGTCTTTATGGAAGATAACATCGCCGGGTTTCAGGTCATAGTACCTCAGGCTGGCCATAAGCACCCTAAAAACAGCGAGCCTGGCCTCTGCGGTGAATTCCTGTTCCTCTTTTTCATAATTCCCCACCACTGAAATGAGCAAATGGTGCTCAGGCGTATGAGAATGATTCTTGTCGTTGGGATAATACTGGGTATTACTATCCCCCCGAAAAGCGGGATTCCGGCCTTCCAGAATTTCCCCCTCGGGGGTCACCAGACAATGGTAAGCGACATCCCCCCAGCCCTTCCCCCGTTTCTTTTCGGCACTGCCAAGATGCAAGTATACGTCGGCGCCCGCCATCTTCCTTCCTTCGCCGGGTTTTGTGATCACCCAGTCACCTGTGTGGTGAAGTGTGATTTTTTCAATGGGATAGTTGTCGCAGTTTTCCATATTGCCCAATATTTCCAAATTTGGCGGCAACGGAGCCCATTCACTGCGTGGTACGACTTTAATTCCAGGAAGAATGACCTCTTTGGGGCGGCAAACGATCTTTGGCTTTTCAGTTTTCGCGTCCGTTCCCGCATCGCTTCCCGCATCTGCGACGGGCGTGGCAGATGGCTGAACGGTGGCGGCCACTTTGCTTCGCGTCTCGTGAACAGGCTGTTTTTCTTTACAGCCTGCCAAAGCGAGACTTGATGCTAAACCCAGAGCTATGAGTTTGCTGAATTCCATTTTTCTGTCACACCACCATCACAGGCAACCAAAAAAAAAACATCATCGCAATCATGGCCCGCTTGTCCGAACCTCCTTCGAAAGCCGGTGAAACTTGTTCGCGAAGTTTCTCGATAATAGATAACGCGGATTAGGCTTCTGTCTTTTCTTCTTCCTTCTTGACGGCAGGTTCTTTTTTGGCAGCCGGTTTAGCCGCCGACTTACTGAAGCGTTTTCTCATATCATCCAAATCAGGTGCCTCACCTTCTTTTGGCAGAACTTTCTTAACTTCTTCCACAATCTGTTTGAAGATATTTGGATTATTTACAGCCAGTTCGGCGAGCATCTTTCGGTTAATTTTGATACCGGCCAGCTCCAGGCCATAAATAAAGCGGCTGTAACGAACTTCATGCTCACGGCAGGCGGCGTTAACACGCAAAATCCATAACTGGTGGAAGCTTCTCTTTTTCAGGCGTCTGTCACGATAAGCATGTTGCCCAGCCTTCATCATGGCAAGCTTGCCTAACTTAAGGGTATTTCTGCGTTTACCGCGATATCCCTTGGTCAGTTTAAAAATCTTCCTGTGTCTGGCGCGGGCCGTAACTCCTCGTTTAACTCTGGGCATGATTGATTACAGATTACGAATTACAAATTAACTTCCCGGCAAAACTCTCTTAAGGGTTTTACCATACGACAAAGAAGCAACAAGGGTGCGTGGGGACAATCTTTTTTGCTTCCTGGACTTTTGCTGGAGAAGGTGGTTGTGGGCGGCCTTTTCATGGGCAAAAGTGCCTCGGCCGGTCCTTTTGATACGTTTTTTGGCGGCGCTGGAACTCCTCTGTTTTCCGGGTTTTGCTTTTCCTGGCATATCTTTTAAAAATATTAAATTCTAATTTATAAGTGTCAAAATAGTTATTTAACAGGATTTAAGATCATAGTCATCTGATAGCCTTGTTTTTTAGGCTCCTGCTCGATCACGGCGACGTCCTCCAGAAGCCTGAAGAATTCATCCATCTTGGCGAAGCCAAGGTCAGTGTGGGCCATCTCGCGGCCCTTGAACAGAACCACGACTTTCACGATATTACGATCTTCCAGAAACTTTCGGGATTGTTTGGCTTTGATCTCCAGATCGTGAATACCGGTACGGATGCTCAGACGGATCGTCTTGGTTTCAGTTTGCTTTTGTCCTTTTTTCTGCTTTTTTTCCTTCTTTTTCTGGCTGTAGAGGTAGGTTCCGAAATCCATAATCTTACAGACCGGAGGACTGCTCATGGGAGACACCTCCACCAGGTCCATGCCCTTCGCCTGGGCACGTTTCATAGCCTCTTCAGGGGTCATTTCTCCAATCATTTCACTGCCATCCACAAGAAGGACTTTGGGAGTTCTTATGGCCTCATTAACACGTAAGCGCTTAGCTATATGAATCTAGTTAGTTAGTAATCAGAATCTTAAAAGCCTGCAAATATTAGGAAAGTTGCACCATAAAGTCAAGCTTTTCCTCTAAAAAAAGTCCAAATCGAGTCGCATGTGGTTGTTTTTGGAATTAGATTCGTATAAAAACGATTAGTTATAAGTTGTATACCACTTTATCCATTAAAAAAAGACCTTATTAATTTCTCTCACAGTTTCAATTATGCGATTAAAATGCCATGCTTTAAAACCTCATAGCCCATAATACTGCCGTTTTTCTCACTAAGATCCCTTTCTTCCAGAAGAATAGGTTCAATGCGACTATCCGCTTCG
>JAZDNJ010000066.1:0-2373 GCA_043800105.1 Patescibacteria group bacterium | reverse complement strand
CCAAATCTTAACCGAAGGTGGTCTAATTACCACTAGAATTTAGGTAGCGCCAAAACGCATTGATTTTTGGCTCAGATTCTGATAAAATTAAGGGAATATAAAAAAATAATGACCAAGGACCTCACGTCACAGTTCTCGCGCAATATTGTTCTGGTAAGTCTTATCTTCTTTTTGGCCAGTCTTGGGGTTTACGGGCTCAAATATCTTGGCGGTCAGCCTTCAGCGCTCGGGCCTGTTGCGCCGAAACTGATTTCGGCAACAATTGAGGACATTGAAGTCAGATCCGCTTACGACGAGACATATCGGGCCGCGCAGAAGGATGAGGAAGTCTTTTCGGGAACCTATATCAAAACCGGCCAGGCCGAATTCGCCGAACTGGTGCTGGATTCCAACACAGTCCGTCTTGATGAACAAACCGAGATCCTTCTGGTTAAAAACAATTATTTTGAAAACGGTCCTTTTGTCCCTGATAAGCCAAGGCTCGAAATCGAACTGCTGGCGGGGAGTATCTGGGTGAACGCCTTTGACCTGATCGAAGTCAGGACTCCCCATAGCATTGCCGATTTACAGCATAACGTCGGAATTCTGACTTACTCGGCCCCCATCAACCGCCTGATGGTGGTGACTGGGAGTGTCCGGTTAAGACTACTGAAAGAGAATGGTGAGACGCTGAGCGATTTTTCGGTGCCGCTGCATAACCAGGTGACCTTTGTGGATCAGCAGATCACAGAGGCTTACGCGGCACTGAAGCCGTCCAAGCTTAAGAAGGAACTCAAGATGACGCCTATCTCGGATGAAATACTGGCTGATGAATGGGTGCGCCGGAACGCGAACGATTTTGAAATGGTACAGGCGGAATTCAGCAACAGCCTGATTACTTCGAAAATGGCTTACAATATCCGCTCCGGTTTTCAAAAAATGCTCGCATACATAACCTTTATCCCCGGAGCCAGACGTAATTTGGATATCGAACAGGCAAAAACCATGCTGGCCTATCTGCTGGGAGCCGTTCAGGAAAGCGGAGACCTGGGCGAGGCGGCAAAAGTGATCGAAAAATTTGAAGCTCTGGTGAACCGGCGCCAAAGTGACCAGAAGATCAACAATCTGATCATAAATACGCTCTATTCCATTGAATACTCACGAAGCGGAACCCCCGCCTACCTGCTGAAAGAAGACCTGATAAACCAGGTGCTCGGCAAAGAAGGGCCTCACGTTCTTGACATTTACCTGACGGACTTAAGGCGTGCTCTTTATGAACAGGATATCCAAACGGCGGAAACCATGGCCGAGAAATGGCTGGATGCCTGGAAAAATACTCTGACGGAAGCTGATATTGGCGAATTTGACCGGCAGTCGGGCATTTTAAACCACACGATTCTTTCGTACATCGACTCTGTCACATCACCGGTGCTGGACGCCTTTGACGAGAGCGGAACTATGAAGATGACTTATGCCGGAGATCTTGAAGAAGCGCGTTTTGAAGTTATATCGGACAGACTCCAGATTGCCGCCTCCTTGTTTTCATCTTACCGTTATATGTTGGCGAAACAGTACCTGAAAAGCAGTTATGTCAGTCTCGGAATCGAAAGCCTGAGCCCCGACTTGAGCAGTACGCAGATATTCCTGGAAAACGGCAAACTTCTGGCTCAGCGCATTGAATATGCAGAAAATGTGCTTCACGGAGCCGCCCAGTCTATTGATGAAACCAAATTCCGCGACTACTTTAAGACCGTCCAGCGGGATCAGGCGCTTTCCGAAGACCTGCGCAAATTCTTTGAGCTGGATAAAAAAGACATCACTGTGGAATCAAAAGCGGAAGCTCCAACGGCGTCTCAGGTGGCCGAGCGCTTTCTGGACGCCCGTATCAATGTGAATTACGCGGACATCAGCCTGAAACCATCAGGCGGTTTTTACTTCAAAATTGAAAATGCCCGCCTGATTGACAGGGGGCCCAAAAATGAACTGCTTTCTTTTGACGCCACTTACGATTTTGTCAGCAATTCCGTCACAGATGTGGTGGCGAACGGCAGATCATACAAAGGATCATTCCGGCTGAATGATATAGTGACGGCGCTGAAAAAGGGCGGTTCACTTGAACCGTTGATCCCTGCACCCAGGGTGGAGGAGGGGATCGAACTCCTGATCACGGACCGCGAAAAAATAGAAGCTCAGGAAGGGCAGGCCATAGCCCAGGATGTCGCCAGACAGCTGGCCTATAATCAGCTGAATGCTTATGGCATTGTCATCCCGGAAGCAAAAGTTGATATTGTAATTCTGGACGCGCTGAACCTGAACCGGTTCGAAATAAAAAACGCGCTCATCATCAGGCCGGACCAGAAGGAAGCCATAAAAATTAGTTTTGAATATTATGCC
>JAZDNJ010000062.1:0-6200 GCA_043800105.1 Patescibacteria group bacterium | reverse complement strand
GGCATACGCAATGTGGAACGATTCGCCAAAAGACTTATGTTCTGTATGCTCCCGTTCTCAATAATCACCCAGATATTTGCCCAAAGTTATTCATGAGCCTCTAATACGCTTCAGTTTCTACTTGCCTTCGTCGACGACCTCACCTTCCTCGCCCTCGTCATCATTTTTCTTCTTATTGTGGTCGGTGACTTTGACGTCGTCCTGTGCTTCCTTGTTTTCGACGTCTTTGTAAATCTCGGTGCCGATTTTCTGGGCTTCCTGTTCCAGTTCCTCAGTGGCTTTTTTAATGGCTTCCGGTGTGGCTTTTTCGTCTTTCAGTAAATCTTTCAGTGCGCCGATTTTTTCGTTCACGGGCTTTTTTAGTTCGCTTTTGATTTTGGCGTCGTTCTCGCGCATCATTTTTTCCAGTTGGAAGATAATACCGTCGGCTTTGTTACGGATCTCCACGCTTTCTTTCTTTTTCTTGTCCTCTTCCGCGTGAGCTTCTGCGTCTTTTCTCATTTTTTCGACTTCCTCTTCACTTAGTCCGCTGGCGCCCTGAATGGTGATTTTCTGCTGTTTGCCGGTTCCTTTGTCTTTGGCGGTCACGTTCAGAATACCGTTGGCATCAATATCAAAAATCACCTCGATTTGCGGGACGCCGCGGGGGGCCGGAGGAATGCCGTCCAGAATAAAGCGGCCAAGTGACTTATTGTCGGAGGCCATTTCACG
Organism: Patescibacteria group bacterium; assembly: GCA_043800105.1. Taxonomy (GTDB): domain Bacteria; phylum Patescibacteriota; class Gracilibacteria; order UM-FILTER-43-11; family UM-FILTER-43-11; genus JAFGTE01. Next base: position 5,489 of record JAZDNJ010000062.1, on the reverse strand, counting down.
TTCCCCCTGTAGCACATGCACGTCCACACTGGGCTGGTTATCGGAAGCGGTGGAAAATACCTGTGATTTTGCGGTGGGAATAGTGGTGTTGCGTTCAATAATCCGGGTAGCCACGCCTCCCAGTGTTTCGATACTGAGCGAAAGGGGAGTGACGTCGAGCAGTAACAGGTCTTTTATATCACCCATCAGGATTCCGCCCTGAATGGCGGCGCCCACGGCCACGACTTCGTCCGGATTCACGCCTTTGTGGGGCTCCTTTCCGAAAATGTCCTTGGCTATTTTAATTACAGCCGGCATACGGGTCATACCTCCTACCATTACTACTTCGTGAATATCGCCGGCGCTCATTTTGGCGTCTTTCAGCGCCTTTTCACATGGTGACTTGGTCCGCTGGATCAGGTCATGCGTCAGTTCTTCCAGTTTGGAACGTGACAGTTTCAGGTTCATGTGCTTGGGGCCGCTGGCGTCCGCTGTAATAAATGGCAGGTTGATGTCCGTTTCCTGCGCGCTCGAAAGCTCGATTTTGGCTTTTTCCGCGACTTCTTTAAGTCTTTGCAGGGCCATCTGGTCTTTGCTAAGGTCGATGCCGTCGGATTTTTTAAAGCTGGCCACCAGCCAATCAATAACTTCCTGATCAAAATCGTCGCCCCCCAGATGCGTGTCACCGTTGGTCGAGATAACTTCGAACACACCGTCGCCCAGTTCCAGAATAGAAATATCAAAAGTACCGCCTCCAAGGTCAAAAACGGCGATCTTAATGTCGTTCTTTTTTTTATCCAGGCCGTAAGCCAGGGCGGCCGCGGTCGGTTCGTTAATAATCCTTTTTACTTCCAGACCGGCGATCTTTCCGGCGTCTTTGGTGGCCTGGCGCTGAGAATCGTTGAAGTAGGCGGGTACGGTGATGACCGCTTCAGTCACTGGCTGGCCTAAATAGGCTTCCGCGTCGGCTTTCAGTTTCTGCAGTACCCGGGCCGAAATTTCGGCGGGTTTGAACCATTTGTCGCCCATTTTAATCTCCACTTCACCATTCTTTCCCGATTTCGTTTCGAAGGGCATCATTTTGGATTCTTTTTCCACTTCGTCCAGTTTGTGACCTATAAAGCGCTTTGCGGAAAAGATAGTATTTTTTGGATTAGTCACAGCCTGACGTTTTGCAATGATGCCAGCCAGCCTTTCTCCGTCCTTTTCGGCAATGATTGATGGCGTCGTTCTGTTACCTTCCGCGTTTGCTATGACCACCGGCTCACCGCCTTCCATGACGGCCATGCAGGAGTTCGTGGTGCCTAAGTCGATTCCGATAATTTTGCCCATTATTCAAAATTTATTAATAAATTTTTCAATGTTGTAACGATATAACGAAACAACTTTTAGCACTCATCATTATAGAGTGCTAACGTGATCTGTCAATTATTTTTTTGAGTCCTTTTCGGCCTTTGAACCGTCACCGACTTTTACTTTGGCTACCTTGATCACTTCGTCGCCCAGCGTGTAGCCTGGTTCGAATTCCCCGGTCACTGTGTCCAGGTCGCCCGGTCCGGTCATCATGGCTTCGTGAATTTTGGGGTTCAGCTTTTCGCCCACGGTTTTAATCTTTTTGATGCCCAGTTTTTCAAAAGTTTTCAGCAGATCATCGTGAATATGGAGCATGCCTTTGGCCCATTCGTTGTCTTTAAGTTCTTTAGGAAGGTGGGTCACACTCCTGTCCAGGTTGTCCAGAATCGGCAGAATATTTTTCAGCATTTCCGCGTTGGCCCATTTTACAAAACTAGCTTTTTCCTCTTCACTTCGGCGTTTGAAATTCTGCAGATCAGCCATGGCGCGGGCCAGCTGGCCGGTCAGCTCTTCTATTTTGGCGTCTTTCTCATCTTTGTCGTTTTGTGCCTGTTGCTGCGCCTGGTCGGTCGCCGCGGCAGCCTTAAGTTTTTCATCAAGATCATCGGCCATGATTAAATAAGCTTTATTTTTAAAGTGAGCCTATTTTATCAGCTTGCCTGCCTTAAATCAATTATCCCCGACGTCGTTCACGATCTTTTCGTTTTTTGTCTGTTCGGTAACATTGGTTTTTTCTTTGCTGAGCATAATATAGGAGGCCAGACCGACACCCATCAGAAAGGCAATAATAAAAGCGATGATTTGATTGGACGTTATTTTCATAGTCAGAATGGTCAGATAGTGCCTTGTAATTATATACGAATTGCTTTTTAACGGGAAATTTGCTAAAAGGAGCTAAAAGACGATAAAAATGGTGCCGTGGTGAAGTGGCTAACACTGCGGTCTGCAAAACCGCCATTCGTGGGTTCAAATCCCACCGGCACCTCCAAAAAAACATAAAACCATCATCTCATGTCCGATCAAACTGCTTATTACCAAATGCGCGTTGATGAGGTGATCTCTCATCTGAATACGCGCAAAGAAGGTCTTTTGCCAAAAGAAGTGGACCAGCGTCTGGGTATTTATGGGTATAACCGGCTGGCTGAAGTCGGTAAAGAATCGCTTTTGGTCAAATTCCTATCGCAGTTCAAGGACCTGATGGCGGTTGTTCTGATTGTGGCCGCCCTGCTTGCTCTTTATATGCATTCTTACAGGGATGCCATTATTTTGGGCGTCATCGTTCTGATTAACGCGGTGATCAGTTTTTTTCAGGAATACAGGGCGGAACGAATGATGGAATCTTTAAAATCGCTTGCTAAGGCAAAAGCCAAAGTGATACGAGGGGGAAAAATGGCGGAAATCGAAAGTGACCTGCTGGTTCCCGGCGACATTGTGATGCTTGAGGAAGGGGACGCCATTCCGGCGGATGTGCGCATTTTTGAGGAAAACAATCTGGCCGCCAATGACTTTTCGCTTACAGGGGAATCCGATCCTGTCAGGAAATTCATTCATGTCATTGAAGGTATAGCTGAACTGGGAGGGCGGAACAACATTGCTTTTATGGGAACCACGGTGGCAATTGGTAATGGCAAAGGCATTGTGGTGGCTACAGGCATGGGTACCGAACTTGGGCGCATTGCCAACCTGAGTCAGGCGACTGAAACAGAACTGTCTCCTTTGCAGAAAGAGTTAAATAATCTGGCCAAGAAAGTTTCTTATACCGCTCTGGTGGTCGGCGTGTCCTTGTTCGCGGTGGGTTTACTCCTTAAATTTTCCCTTCGGGAAGCCTTTATTTTCGCCTTGGGTATCGCGGCGGCCTGCGTGCCGGAAGGCCTTCCCGCTCAGGTGTCCGTGGCTCTTTCGCTGGCGGCAGGGCGTCTTACCGCAAAACATGCGGTCATCAAAAAACTGTCCGCGGTCGAAACGCTTGGTTCCACCCACATCATCTGCACCGATAAAACCGGAACGCTTACAACCAACGAAATGACGGTTCAGAAAATATCGATCGGCAGCCAGGAATTTGATCTGAGCGGAGTCGGATACGAGCCTAAGGGTGAATTGCTAAAGTCGGATGGCAAACCTGTTTCCGCAGATGATCTGAAAAATTACCGACTCTTTTTTGAAAACGGTGCTTTTGCCAGTAACGCCCGTGTTTCCGCTCCCGATGAACATCATCCCACCTGGTACTGCATTGGGGATCCCACGGAAGGGGCGCTGATTACACTGGCGCAGAAAGCCGGGGTCAATCCCGTTGAACTTGATAAGCAATTCCCTGAAATCAAAGAGTACACCTTTGACGCTGTCCGCAAACGTATGTCTTCCGTGCGGCAGCGTGATGGGAAAACATGGCTTTATGCCAAGGGTTCCCCGCAGAGCCTGATCGCCTGCTGCACACGGATCTGGGATGGCAAAAATGTCCGTCCGATTACGGATGATGACCGGCGGCTCATCAAAGAAAAAGATGACGAGTACGCCCGATTGGCCCTACGCAATCTGGCATATGCTTATCGTGAAATACCTGAATTCAATCAGGATTTCACCTTCAGGGAGGCTGAGAAAGATCTGATCTGGATGGGGCTTGTGTCCATGATCGATCCTCCACGGGCGGAAGTGAAGGCGGCTATCAGCGCCGCGCTCAGGGCTTACATCCGGGTCATTATAATAACCGGTGATTACGCGCTGACAGCGGAAGCCATTGCCCGTAAAATCGGCATCGGCGGAACGCGTAAAAAAAGTGATATAAAAGTCATCACCGGAAAAGAGCTGGAAGCGATGTCGGACATTGAACTGCTTCACGCGCTGATCAACACTAACCTGATCTTCGCGCGGACGTCCCCGGAAAACAAACTGCGGATTGTGGATGTACTGAAAAAAGCCGGTGAAATAGTGGCGGTGACCGGTGATGGTGTGAATGACGCGCCCGCCCTTAAAAAGGCGGATATCGGAGTTGCCATGGGGAAAGTCGGAACTGAAGTGGCAAAGAATTCTTCCGAACTTATTTTGCTCGATGACAGTTTTGGAACTCTGGTGGTAGCCATTCAGGAAGGCCGTACGATTTACCAGAACTTAAAAAGAACCATCATGTCTTCCATCACCTCTAATATGGCTGAGTTGGGGGCCGTTGTTTTCAGTCTGGCAGGCACAATGTTCTTCAATACCCCTGTGGCGATTATCGGCGTTCAGATCCTCGCCATTGACCTTGTGGGGGAAATGCTGCCTCTGACTTTTCTTACATGGGATCCGGCTCAGTCCAAAATAATGTCGGAAGCGCCCCGTAATCCAAATGACCATATCATAACCAGGCGCACCCTTTTTGATGTTACCTGGGCCGGTTTTCTTATGGGGGCTCTCGCCTTTATTAATTTCATGTTTGTCTTTTACCGTGCAAAAGTGTCCCCAATAGGCATTGAAGCAACGAGTCTCTTGTACATGCGGGCGACTACTCTTACTTATGTATCTATCGTTTTTGCTCAGTGGATGAATATCATGTCGCGCAGAGCAGGTGACCATACTTCTGTCCTGTCGTCTTATGTTTGGTCCAATAAAAGACTGATGCTGGGTTTTCTGATTTCCATTATCCTGATATTGAATATTGTTTATAATCCCTATATTTCACCTTTCCTTTATACTGCTCCGATGACTTTATCGGATTGGATGTGGGCTGTTATTGCCAGTCTTGTTTATCTTCTTATTCGTGAGTTTTACAAAATATTCAAAAACAAAAAGATAGTCCTGAAGCCTGTTCGTGTGGCCGCAGTTTGATTTAGATTTTATTTCAGCCGGAAGCTGGTAACGCTGGAACCCACCAGGTCACGCAGTTCTTTGGGTGTGCTGGGGAGCATTCCGCCTGTAACAATGTATGCGTCTTTGCCTTTAGCAACGTAAAGCTGAATAAAGCGAATGAGATTTTCGGTGGGATTAAGTCTGGCCTGGAAAATATGAACCATGGCTGGAATTCCATTCAGGTCCACCTGGGCTTCCTGCACCTTTTCATAGTCTGTCAGGTTCTGGGCGGCCAGATTGATGTTAGCCCTTGCGTAATCGACTGAAGACACTTCGGCAGTCAGATCTTCCTTTACGACATTCACGTTGATAAAAAAACCGTCATAAGCTTCCGG
>JAZDNJ010000054.1:0-12720 GCA_043800105.1 Patescibacteria group bacterium | reverse complement strand
ACTTTTACCGAAAAAGCGGCCGGTGAAATGGAGGCCCGTCTGGATGAACGGATGCCTATCGGATACGATGTTATTCAGGTCTCGACTTTTCATTCTTTCTGCGAAAAGATTTTGCGCCAATTTGGAATCGACATCGGCCTGTCACCCGGTTTTAAACTGCTGGAAGGCGTGAACCAGTGGAAGTTTTTAAAGGATCATCTTTTTGATTTTGAACTGAGTTATTACCTGCCTTCGGGCAACCCGACCAAATTTATCGAAAGTATGGTCAAATTCTTCGGACGTATTAAAGACGAGGTGATCACCGTTGAAGACTTCCGACATTTTGCTTCCGAAAAGGCTCTGAAGGCCCAACGTGACGAAGAAAAACTGGATGCCCGTAAGCTTCTGGAACTGGCAGGCGCGTACGAAAAATACCAGAAGCTGATGGTCAAAAACGACTTCCTTGATTTTGCCGATCTGCAGTTTAAGGTCATCGAACTTCTGCACGAACGCCCGAACATCCTAAAACACCTGCAACAGAAGTACCAATATATATTGGTGGACGAGTATCAGGACACGAATATCGCCCAGAACCGCATTGTGGACCTGCTGGCGGAAGGTCACAAGAACCTGATGGTGGTGGGGGACGACGACCAGTCCATTTACAAGTTCCGCGGAGCCGCCATTTCGAACATTCTGCAGTTTGAGGAAAAGTATCCAGATTTAAAGAAGGTGGTCATCACCGAAAACTACCGGTCGAACCAGAAAATCCTCGATCTGGCCTACGCCTTGATTCAGAACAACAATCCTGACCGCCTTGAAGTCAGGTCACATATCAACAAACGATTGAAGGCTCAAATGGAAGGCAAAGATGACAGCGTTAAGCTGGTTCATTGTGCCACCGTCGATCAGGAGGTGGCTTACGTGCTGGAGGAAATCAAACTGTCCAAATGCCCGCTTTCGCAGATTGCCATTCTTGTGCGTGCCAACAACTACGCCAAGCCTTTTGTGGAAGCCATGAAAAAAGAAAATATTCCGTACCAGTTCCTTTCGGAGCGCGGACTTTACGGGAAAGACGAGGTCAAAGAACTGATCAGCCTGCTTCGCGTGATCGCCAATCCCACCGATGACATTAGTTTTTTCCGGGTGCTCCGGATGGCTTACTGGAAGCTTCCCATGCAGACCATTGTGAGCCTGATTGACCAAAGCAAAAAGAAGTTCCAGAGCCTCTGGTCGCTTGTCCGCAACAATTCCGAGACAAGACAGCTCGCCAAAATGCTGAGCGAACTCATTGAATATTCCAAAGAGCACACGTCCGGCGAAGTCCTTTTTAAGTTCACGCAGGATTCCGGCTTATATGAAACCCTTCTTTCCAAAAACACGATCGAGGCCGAGGAAAAGATAACTAATATCGCTTCCTTATTCGGGCGCATCCATCAGTTTGAACGCGAAAGCGAGGACACAACTGTCATCAGTTTTGTGGAATATCTGACCCTGGCGGAGGAGGCGGGTGAAAACCCCGCCGCGCGCTTTGATATTGGAGGAATTGATGGTGTGCAGATCAGCACAGTACATGGCGCCAAGGGCCTTGAATTTAATACTGTCTTTCTGCCCAGCCTGGCCGCCCGCCGATTTCCATCGGACAACCGCGGGGATCCGATTGAAGTGCCGCCCGAGCTTATTTCCGAAATCCTGACGGAAGGGGACTTTCATCTGGAAGAAGAGCGCCGGCTGTTTTACGTGGCCGTAACTCGCGCCAAAGAAAACCTGCACCTTTTATACAGCGACTTCTATTCCTCCTCAAATTCCCAGAACCCGCGGCCCAAAAAGCCGAGTGTGTTTGTGCAGGAGATCGCGGACCGGATTACCCACAAAATTGAGAAGACGGCCGAAGGCGTTCAGCGCTTTCTTAAGCCCGAATCCGTCGACCTGCCCTTGAGCGCCCAGCTGGAGCACCGCGAACCTTTAACACGCTTTAGTTATTCGGCTCTTTCCAGTTTTGAAGACTGCCCACGGAAGTTTGAATACAATTACCTTTTAAAAATCCCTCAGCTCCCGAATGGCGCCACGAGCTTTGGTTCCAGCCTCCATAACACCCTCAACGAGTTCTACACGCTGGTCACCCAAAGCAAACAGGCCTCGCTGTTTGAGGCTTACGAGGAGGATCTTTCACTGGAAAAACTCCTGACGATTTTTGAGGGCAAGTGGATTCCTTCAGGCTATGAAAGCAAGGCTCACATGGAAACCCTGAAGAAACGCGGAAAGGAGATTCTTGTAAAGTTCCATGAACATTTCAAAGGCGAGATCACCCGAATTGAATTTCTTGAAAAGGGTTTCAAGCTCAAGATTGGGCAGTATACGATCACCGGCCGCATTGACCGCGCCGACAAACTGCCGGACGGAACGCTGGAAGTGATCGATTATAAGTCAGGCAAATCGAGGAGCCAGAAGGACGTGGATAGGGATGAACAGCTGATGATCTACGCCCTGGCCGCCCGTGACTGTTTTAATATGCCGGCCAGCAAACTGACCCTGTATTTTTTGGATGACGACCTGAAAGTATCGACGGAGCCCGATCCGGAAAAGCTGGATAAGATGAAGGGGGAGATCATCGAAACGGCGGACAAGATCAACAAGTCCGACTTCACCCCGACGCCGAGTAAGTTCGTGTGCGGGTTTTGCCCGTATAATAAAATATGTGACAGGGCGGAGGTATAATGGGTGTCAATCAGTTTTTCTTGAAGTTTGACAAAACATATATTATAATGCGTTCTATCAGTCATCATTAAATATGAAAAGATTTACACCAGCACAAAATACAAAGGGGGAGGGGATTTTACGTTTTTTAGTGTATTTTGACCCGAAAGATCAGGAATTTGTTGGCGTGTGCATGGATCTTGGGATTATCAAGTGCGGAAAGAATCCAAAACAGGTAGAACAAGATGTTCTTGAAGCCGCGTTTGGCTATGTTGAAACTGTCTGCAAAGACAATTTACCCGATAAACTACTTAACCAAAAACCACCCAAAGAATATATTGATGTATTTGATAATTATATATCAATTACTGATGGTTCGAAGAAATACACAAGTTTGGCAAAAACAAAAAAACAGAAGGAGATTGATATAGCATCGACTAATATTTTTTGTAGACCAATCGTAGACACATGCCACGCAATCTAGTGAACTGGAGCTTTAAAGATGTTGTGACTTTTTTAAGCCAGCATTTTTTTGTGGAAGCACACCGGAAGGCAACCGGCCATTACTACTTTAAAGGTCTTGTTGATAAAGATATAAAGTTAATCGAAGTGCAATTCCACTCGAACGGCTACATCAGCATAAAAAGTCTTCAACATGATATTATTCCTAAAAGCGGAATCCCCAAAGACTTATGGAAAAAGTGGGCAAACGCCGGAAATAAGAAAGCAAGGAAAAGAATTCAATACAAGGGCGCTGAGTTGATTAGTTAGTAGTAATGAAGATAAATCCCCAAACCTTCATCAAAGACTTCCGGGAGCTTTACCTCAAGTCACCCCAGTGCGGGTCGTGGACGAGGGCGAGCGAGAACTGTGATTACGGGGACATTATTACGGTCTCCAAGGACTGTTACATGTGCTTCAATTCCGGCAATTGCCGGGACGCGTACTACTGCGAAGATAGCCGGGCTCTGACAAACTCGGTGGATTGCGCTTTTTGTGAGTCCTGCGAACTGTGTTACGAGTGCGTGGACTGCCTGAACTGCTATAATTCCAACTTCTCTCAGGATTGCACGAACTGCGAGGATATCCATTTCTCTTACGATTTACGGCGGTGCCGGCATTGTATCGGCTGTGTCGGCCTGCGGGACAAGGAATACTGCATCTTCAACCAGCAGAAGACAGAAGAAGAGTACGAGAAGGCTCTTCAGACGCTAGATACCTCTAAGCCCGAAATCATCACTCTATTGGATCAACGATTAGAGGAATTAAAGCGGAAAGTTCCACGGATGTTTGTTCACCAGTTCGACACGCAGGACTGCTCGGGGGATTACATTTACCACAGCAAAAACTGTTACCGGTGTTTTGATACGCGCCATTCGGAAGACAGCGGTTATATTTTTCAGGCCAACCTCGATAAAGGCACGACCGACAGCTGGGACTGCGGGCCGGTACCCACAGGTCTTGAGCTTTGTTACGACGTCTGCCTCGCGCATTACTCCTTCAACTGCAGGCACCTGTACTGGTGTGGCTACCTCAAAGACTGCCAGTACACTACCAACTCTTTTAATTCGAAGAACCTGTTCGGGTGTCATTACCTGGATAAAAAGGAAGACGGTTACTATATTTTGAACCAGAAGGTGGAGGAGGGATTTTATCGGGAGACGACAAAAAAGATCAGCGAGGATCTGAAAAGTAGGGGAATCTACTCAATCTACGACCTTTTAAACAAGAATCCTGATGAGGAGCCGATCTTCTGTCCGAAGACCCAACGGGCCCGTCAGTGTGTGGTTTGTGGCGAGGGCTTTGAGCTGGTCGATGCCGAGGTCAAATTTTATGACGAAATGGATATCATGTATCCCGTTAAGTGTCCCGAGTGCCGTAATATGCAGCGCACCCGCCTCCGCAACGATCGTACCATGTACAAACGAAAGTGTGACAGCTGCAAAAGTACACTTATTTCCACGTACCCTCCGGACAGCCCATACATCGTTTACTGTCTGGACTGTTACTGGAAACATATCGGTTAATCTTTTAAGAATGCCTGAATCGATCACTAAATCATGCAAGAAATGTAAGAAGACCTTTCTGATCATCCCTCAGGAGGCGGCCTTCTATGCTACCAAACATCTCCCCACGCCCGACCACTGTCACGAGTGCCGCAGGAATCGGCGAAAAGGGCTCAGGAACGAGCATAAACTGTACAATCGGAAATGTGCCAAATGCGGTACTGGCTTCAAGACTACTTACTCCGAAAGCTCCCCGTACATTATCTATTGTGAGAAGTGTTATTTTGAAGCAATTGCCGATTGAATCCTGACGAAATATAGAGTAGAATTGATTGGTCATAACCAACATCAAAATGAAAAATAAAATATTTCCAATGACTGTTATCATGGGTGCCTTGCTCCTGGCAGGGTGTAAATCAGTCGATAAACTACCCGGACCGCCATCACTGCCAGCCCGAGCCTTACCACCAACAACGAATTCGGTAATTCCAACGAGTGTGCAGGTTGTGGATTCAGGCATGAGCGAGGAGGATGCCAAAAAGATTGCGGAGGCGGAGTGTATAAAAGGCGGGGAGTCACTTGAGCCCGGCTTTTACAACGAAAACAGTAAAACCTGGTGGTTCGACGCCAATCTTAACGAAACAAAAGAGGGCTGTAATCCTGCCTGCGTGGTTTCCGAAGACGGTTCTACTGAGATCAATTGGCGATGCACGGGCCTTAAACCTTAACAAAATTGGTTATTCCTGATTTTGCCAATTAGTATTCCTGCTCATCTGCTCGTAGGGAAAATAACCCCCATGACCCGGGATTTTATAGATATACATAGTCATTATATCTTAAAAATATTAATTTTAGGCTTATTAATTCTTGGAATAAAAGGTATAAAAATTGTCCGTAAATCTTTGACCTGATCGGCATTTGACAATTCCCGGCTTTTTGTTATGATATTCTCCATATTTCCTTAAGCCCTGTCATGAGTAGCATTGATATCAGGCCAATTCCGGAAGAAGCTGAGAAGTGGAGCGGTGACATACCAAGGCGTCTGGACCGAATTGAACTGAGGGAGGATTCTCAGCGCCGGTTGGTGCGTGCTGTTTTCAGTTATACCAACACCGAAGGGGAAACCAGCCGTACGCTTAGTTGGGACCAGTCAGCGGGTCAGTACTATCTTGAAGGACGGGTTTCCGACAGGGCCGCCATTCTGAGGATTCTTGATTTGTGGAAAGAGATGCTGGGGCCGTCTGATTTCGAACTGATAAAGGAACAGCTTGGTGTGATTGATGGGGCAAGAGAAGATGTCAACCAGGCACTGGGCAAGTCCTAATCATTTGACAGGTAAACATATGTTCACTACAATGAGTTTATAATGAATTCATCTCGTATTTGTGCTAAATTAAAAATCTATGAACATCAATACATTCCTGCTCATCATCGGCCTCGGCGCTATCGCCTACATCGGCTACAGGATTCTTCAACGTCTTGAAAAACCGAAAGAAGATCATGCCATAGACTTGCTGCAGAAGCACCTATTTGAAATTCAGAAGGGGATTCAGGCTCAGGACAGGTCACTTAATGAGCAACTCAATAAAAGCCGTGACGTTCTTTCCGAGTCACTGCAAAAGCAATTCGCCACCACGGTGAAAATGGTAAAAGATGTTCAGGACGGCAGTAAGGCTGTCGCCGAGAGCCTGACCAAGATGGAGGCCACCAGTAAGCAGGTCCTTGGTTTCGCGGATCAGATGAAGAGTCTGGAAAACATCCTTAAAAACCCCAAACAACGAGGGATTCTGGGTGAGTTTTTTCTGGAGAATCTGCTTTCCAACCAGCTTCCGCCTTCGCATTTTAAGATGCAGTACGGGTTTAAGAACGGCGAGGTGGTGGACGCGGTGATTTTTGTGCGCGACAAGGTGATTCCGGTGGATGCAAAGTTTTCGCTGGAAAATTACAATGCCATGATGGAAGAAAAGTCCGAAGCTCAGAGAGAAAAACTCGAAAAAGAATTTAAGTCGGATTTAAAGAAGCGTATCGACGAAACCAGCAAGTACGTGCGGCTTGATGAAGACACCACTGATTTTGCCTTTATGTTTATTCCGGCCGATGGGGTGTTTTACAATTTGCTCAGCCAAAAAATAGGCACGCTGGACATCAACACGCATGATCTGATTGAATACGCCTTTAAAAGGCACGTGATTCTTGTTAGTCCAATGACTTTTTACGCTTATCTGCAAACAGTTATGCAGGCGCTTAAGGCCCTTACGATTGAAAAGCAGGCTGTCGAGATCCAGAAAAGGGTAGGGGAGCTCGGCCGCCATCTAAACGCCTATCAGGACCACATGAATAAGGTGGGAAGTCACCTGTCCACAACCGTGAATGCGTACAACAACGCGGGTAAAGAGTACGGTAAAATCGATAAGGACGTGATCCGGATTACCGAGGGTGAAATATCGATTGGGGCCGATATTCCCGTAATCGACCGCCCCGGGAGTTTTGAGGAGCCCAGTGGCGAGCTTAAGCTGAAGCTCGGTGAACCAGTTAAAAGAATGATTGCCCAAAGCGAGTAGTTTTGATAGAATTAGCACGATTTGTCTATTCTGAAGTTACTGCAGATCGCTAAAAAATAAAAATACATGCTTAAAAATATAATGATCGTTTTGGTGCTTGTAATCGGACTTCAGGCAATGCCTGTGGGTTTTTTGTCACAGGCACCTGTTACCTATGCCGCGAACCCTGAACCGGGAGAAACCATTGATGATCCCAGCTTTATGTTCGACCTGAGCGCCATAACTCATGAAGGCATTACAGGCACCACAAGGCAGAGCTGGATACGTCAGGGTATCAATTATTTTTTTGAGAAGATCATCGGTTTTCTGGCCGCGGTTATCGGGTCACTGGCTGTCCTTATGCTTTCCGTGGGCGGCTTTATGATGCTTGCTTCGGGCGGAGACGAGAATATGTATAATAAGGGAAAAGGCTTTGCCAAAAATTCCCTTATCGGCTTAACGATTACTTTGCTTGCTTATATCTTAGTGGCGCTGGTTCAGCTTCTTATTACCAGTATTTATGGTTAAGTCTTTTTTAAAAAAATCAGGTCTTGCGCTTATAACTATTCTGCTTGTCCAGGCGGTTGCGTATGGCAGTCCTTCCGAAACCGAGCCCAAAAGTCCCGCTGAAGCGGGTTTTAAAAGCCGCTGCGCGAACGCGAAGGCGCTGGGATTCCCCCAATGCGCAAGCTCTCCGTCGGAATGCGGTTCAGGCACGCCGGAAGAAAGCCCATGCGGCAATACCCCTTTTAATTGTCTTTTCCTGCAGGAACCAATTGGCGGTAAACCCGGATATGATCTTTTTAAAGTGAGTTGTTCGCCTAATCCTAATGCAGGTGCGCCGGGTGACTCAAAAGAGCAGGCGGCACAGAAGGCTAAAGCTAATAAATGCCCCAGTAAGACAGTGCTTTGTGAAACTACCCTTTGGCGTGGGGAAGCTATTGTCGGCGATATACAGGGTCCTTTTCAGGCAATTTTGGCCTACGAGGAGGGAAAAGAAACTCAGGGGCCATTCGGTATTGTATATAATTACCTGGGCCTGGTTTATAATTTTCTGTCGGGACTGATAGTCGGTTTTGTGGTTCTGGTGGCCATTATCGGCGGTATCCGCATGTCCACTTCCGCCGGTTCCGACAAATACACGGAGGGCAAGAATATGATTATAAAGGCGCTGGTCGGTATGATCTTATGGTTCACAGCCTCGCTTATTCTTTACACAATCAACCCCACCTTCTTCACATTTTAACTTTATTTATGATGACCTTCTTAACGCGTATGATTCCCACGGCACTCGGGGCTCCGCCTACAAGCGGTGACGCGATTATTTCCAAGCCTGCCGGTACAGGTATTCTGCCGGGAGCGGGAGTGGAGGGATCCGACATTCAGTCCAGCGTGCTTTTTGTTAAGATTATCCCTTTTCTGATCAGCTGGGCAATCAACCTGGCTATCGGCCTTGCGGTGTTAGCCCTGATCGCGGGAGGTTACATGTATTTAACGGCCTACGGCGATACGGAAAAACATGACCGTGCCAAACGCACTCTGCTCTATGCCCTGATAGGCCTGGTGCTGGCTTTGACGGCTTACGGCATTGTGGCGATTGTAACCAGTATCAGAATTTCTTAATGTTATTCCCATGAAAAAAACCGCCCGAATATTGCTCGCTTTAGCTGTTTTTTTTACGGGTCTTAGTCAGGTCCTGGCCCTGAATCGTGATGATGCAATCAGCTCTTATACTCAGGAACTTGCGGCCATGGGCGCAGGAAACGCAGGGGACCGCGCCGAAAATGAAGTTGATGCCCTTATTGAGTCCATGGAAAGCAACCAGTTCGATGTAAAGGCGGCTATCGAGAACCTTAATACCCAGGTAAGCGCCCTTTCAAAAACCAGCAATCGCCGTGACAGCGCTCTTGATGCCTTAGATACCGCCAAGGACCGGGCTGATGAATTTACTGAACTGGAGGCCGATAGTCATATCAGTGTTCATAAGGCTGATGCCGGCGCCCTGCCTTACATTACCCCTGATGACAGTTTTTCGGGCTCGCAGGACGCGGCCAATTCGGCTATCGGAGCTGTCCGCCGTATTATGATCGCCCCGGACAGACCTGGTACTGTGCCATCCGGTGATATCGTGACCGACTTTATTCCGCAGATCATCCGTCAGCTGTTCCGCTTTGCCTGGGTCGGGGTCTTTGTGGCTTTGACGGTTTCGGGGGTGATGTTTATTATATCCCAGGGGGATGACGAAAGGTTAACCAAAGCAAAATCCATGCTATATTATTCCCTGATCGGTTTCGCCGTTGTAGCCCTGGCATTTGCAATCGTTAAAGGTGTCACCGATATTGATTTCTTCCGATTTATCTGATTTATGAAGCGTTGTTTTTATTACATCTTCGGTGTGATGCTACTCTTCCCGCTGACCGTTGCTTCGGCCTTTGGCCTGACGCTTGAAGATTTCAGGGAAAATGTCTACCGGCCCGAGAACCTGCCCGGCGGACAGACAGGAGCGGTTTCCGCCGAGAATAAGGTGGTAAATGCCATCAACTTTCTGGTCAACCTGATTTTGTTCGCCTCCGGATCCGTTGCCGTTCTGATGCTGATTTGGGGCGGTATCCGCTTGGTGACCTCGGCGGGTGATTCCGAACAAAAGGAGAAAGCAACCGGAATTATCAAGAATGCCGCTTTTGGTCTGGCTATCGTCATTCTGGCTTACGCGCTGGTAACTAATATTATCAATCTTATTTTCAGAGCCACTACTTAAATGCCTTCCCGGAAAAAGTTTTACATCACCACCGCAATCGCTTATGTGAACGCCCCTCCTCACCTCGGTCACGCGCTGGAGTTTATTCAGGCGGACGCTATCGCGCGGTACAGGCGCCTGATGGGGTTTGATACATATTTTCTTACCGGCACCGATGAGCATGGGGTGAAGATAGTCAATACGGCTAAAAAGAAGGGTGTGGAAACTCAGGCGCTGGTGGCTGAAAACTCGGCGCATTTCAAAGCGCTCAAAGATATTCTGAAACTTTCTTATGATGACTTTATTCAGACAACCGACCGCGAGCGCCACTGGCCGGCCTGCCAAAAACTATGGAAAAAACTGGTGGAGAAAAATGATATATATAAGAAGGAATATGAAGGTCTTTACTGCGAAGGATGCGAAACCTTCATGAAGGAAACCGAACTTCAGGACGGTAACTGCCCGATTCACAAGCGGCCGCCTGCGCCCCTGAAAGAGCAGAACTACTTTTTCAGACTTTCAGAATACAGCGACCGGATTGTTGAACTGATTGAGAAGGGCGCCCTTAAGCTGCTGCCGGAAAACCGCCAAACCGAATTTCTGAATGTCGCTAAAGAAGGTCTGCACGATGTCAGTTTCAGCCGTCCGCGCGATGTTCTGCCATGGGGGGTGGATGTGCCGGATGACGAATCACAGGTGATGTATGTGTGGTGTGACGCTTTGACTAACTATATTTCGGCCCTTGGTTACGCGGATGAGGGTGCTTTGTATAAGAAATACTGGCCCGCCGATGTTCATGTGATCGGCAAGGATATAGTCCGCTTTCACGCGGGCATCTGGATCGGGATGCTGCTTTCCGCGGGCGTGCCACTGCCTAAGTCGATCCTTATTCACGGTTTTATTACGCACAATGGTGAAAAAATGAGCAAAACCCTGGGGAACGTTGTCGATCCTGTAACGATGGCTGAGAAATACGGCACGGACGCTCTGCGTTATTATCTTTTGCGTGAAATTCCAATCGGACGCGACGGGGACTTCAGCGACCAGCTTTTTGTGGAACGCTATAACTCAGATCTGGCCAATAATCTTGGCAATCTGCTCAACCGTGTACATACTCTGATCACCAGGAATCAGATTCGCGAATTTGCTTTTGACCGTCATTTTGAACTTTATAAAAAGAAAGTAGATGAGACCTGGAAGAAATACGTGGAAGATATGGATCATTTTAACGTTCACGAAGCCATTTTTCACGTGTGGCGCCTCGTCGATTTCGCCAATAAAATGATGGAGGAAGAAAAGCCCTGGAGCCTTCTTCGGGAGGACCCAGAGAAGGGGAGGGCGGTTTTGAGTAACCTGCTTGAGGTATTACGGCATATCAGCATTCTGATCAGCCCGTTTATTCCGGAAACAAGCCAAAAAATACGAAAACAGCTTGGCCTGCCACTCGCAATTGATCGTAAGAAGGAGGATGGCTGGGGTGTGATGACTGAGTGGAAAGGATTAGGGGAGGCAGAGATTATTTTTCCAAGAATAGAATCATAATACTGAGAGAGTGGTGTTCAACGGCATATTCTTGTTGACAGAATACGCTTTTGGTGTTATCCTTTTGACCTGTTATATTCATTGAAAATAAGCCACAAATTTGGTATAATGAAAAGACTGTAATTATGAAAGAAATCTCTGAAGCAAAGGCTGTTACGTTTGAAGAAGCCACCATTGGTGACAAGGTCTGGCAAATGATAAGATTTCTGGTGGTAACCGGGATGATATTCGCCGTGTCCTTTTTCGCGCTGAATTACCAGGCTTATACATCAATTCTGGCGAATGCTCTTAACTCCGAAGGGCATGTGGAGGCACAGCAGATTCTGACGGCTTCCGCGGCCGATGTCGATCCTGATTTGCTTTTACCTGTAATGGAAGGGGAAGCGGAAACGCAGAAAACCTATGCGTGGCTTGATTTCCCCGTGGTTCCTACCGATAACCGTCTGGTGATCCCTAAGCTCGGAAAAAGCGTGCCGCTGGTGGAAATGGGCACGGAAAATATCGAAGGTGAGAACTGGACTGACCTTGAAAAACAAATTCAGTCAGGGCTTCAGCAGGGCGTGGTTCATTATCCTGGAACGGCCAAACCCGGACAGATCGGCAATGTGTTTATCACCGGCCACAGTTCGTATTACCCCTGGGATCCGGGCCAGTTTAAAGATGTATTTGCCGTACTTGGCCAGCTTGAAGTCGGTGACGAATATTATGTTTATTACGATCAGAAAAAATACACTTATAAGGTAACCGAGAAGCTTGAAGTACAACCGGACAATGTTAATGTGCTTCAGCAACCTCATGACAAGAAAGTTTCGACTTTGATGACCTGCACGCCGGTAGGGACGACATTGCGGAGACTCATTATAAGGGCCGAGGACATCAGTTAGCTGAAAAGGCCATTATTAATTCCGTACAAGATACATTGTACGGGATTCTTTGTTTTAGTAAAATACCCTACTCTGTCATCTGAATTACTAAACTTTCATAATTCCGATTACTTTTCGGAGTGCTTTTTGCGTCACTGTTTCTTCGCCGGCGAGTTCAATGCCGATATTGACAAGACTCATGGGTGTTATATCTTGTTGATCTTTGATTTTCTTCGTTTCATCGATCACATTCCCGACATCGGAGGGTTTCATATAGCTGGCCTGTGGCGTTCGGGCAAACTGAAGCTTCTTGTACCACTTGGTTTCATTCAGTGTTTCCTTGATTTCGCCCAAAT
>JAZDNJ010000100.1:0-5209 GCA_043800105.1 Patescibacteria group bacterium | reverse complement strand
GGAGGAGGGTTCAAGCGCCGGCTTGACAATCTGAACTTCCTCGATTTTCTCCGCATTCTGAATGAGAGATTCCTGATACTGCTTTTCCAGCATGGTATAGATTTCCCGGTTGACACCTACTTCTCTTTCAAGGCGGGCCAGCTCCAGACCTTGCGTCGGGAGAGCTTTGAGCTTATCGTCCAGCTCTTTAAGCTGATTTTCCGTCAGACTTATGGCCTGAGAGAGGCTCTGTTGCTGATTATTCAAGTGAGCCTTCATGCTGGTGATTATTTCGTGGATCTGCTTCCTGATCTCGATCGCCTGGGGAAAATTCTCAGTATAGGTTAC
The DNA here is from genome assembly GCA_043800105.1 of Patescibacteria group bacterium. Lineage (GTDB taxonomy): Bacteria > Patescibacteriota > Gracilibacteria > UM-FILTER-43-11 > UM-FILTER-43-11 > JAFGTE01. Next base: position 4,882 of record JAZDNJ010000100.1, on the reverse strand, counting down.
AAGTATGATATCCCGGTCCAGCATAAGCTGCACGAGACGGTCGTTGAGATTTTTGTAAGGGGCCGAAGCCTCTTCGAAATAAAAGATCGTCTTGGATGACAGGGGACTTTTCTCCGCCCGGGCCAGGGCATTCAAGATTTCATTGATCTTGCCGGATGTTGCGAGATATTGAAGTCTTTTCGCCTGCAAGTCTGAAAACTGAGCGACAAGGCCTGATGATTGGGAGTCTAAAGAAATCATGCGATTGGTTTCTCTAAAGTCCTTTACCGCGTCTTCCGATTTCTGCAGCTTATCTTTTGTGACAACAACCTGGCTCTCTATGAATTTCTTGGCTTCAATGATGCGTCTGTTCAGATTAAGTGCGTGCTGTTCCTTGTATATCTGGGCCACGGTATTGGCGAGAAGCTGAGCCTGTTTCGGATCTTCGGAAGCAGCCGTTATGTTGATGATATCGCTGTTCCCTTCCTGTTCTGTCTCCACCTTCCCCTTCAGCATGAGAATTGCTGACAGGTACCCGGGATTACGACGTACATCATCTGAGGAGATCCCGGATGGGATCAAACCCATATTCTTAGCCACCAGTTCCATGATGAAGTAACTCTTGATCATGGCCGTCTGGGTTTCCATGTAGTTCGTGGTGGAATAGGAAACGCTCTGGATAAAGAGCCCCGTCATAGAATCCGCTTTTTCGACCTTGACGCTGGCGCCGGCTTTGTAGATAGGCGTCGGGCGACCAAGTACAGAAAAGATGAAGCTGAAGAGGGTCATCATGAAGATCGTAAAGATTATGATAACTTTGCGCCTGCGGATCGTTCGCCAATAATCGCGCAGATTCAGATCATAGGCCACCGGCATAGCGAAAATCTCCTTTTTTTTAGGAGCCGTTACAAAATAACCATTACATTTCTGACCATTTTGTTAGGAGCCGTTACAAAATAATCCATTACATTTCTAACCATTTTGTTACGGCTCCTTATGCCTGTCACGGCATTTCAATGTTACGGTTATTTTTGAACAACGGCTTACCATCTCAATTTACTCTGATCCTTCAAGAAATTTGAACGGAAATCGCTCGGGCGGTTGTAAATGAAGTCAAGCATGGGGGAGATATTGGCTATGAATTCATTGATATCCCCGATCACGCTTCTCGGCACGTAGATAACGTCCCCGTCCTTTAGTTTGATGTTTTGAGCAAGATCACCCTGCAAAAGGATCTGGTCAAGATCGGCTGATAAGATAATCGGCTTACCCTGCCTTTCTTCATATTCTCTTATGATCTTTATATCGGTTTTTACGGCCACCTGGGTAGTCCCGCCGGAAAGGGCAATAGCGGTAAGCAGGTCCTGGGAATCTTTAAGCTTAAGGATTCCTTGAGACCCAACCTGTCCGAAGACATAAATGCGTTGAGCGAAGGTTGGCATCTCCGGAACAGTAACAATATCACCACTATCGAGAATGACGTTGTCGCTCACATCACCCCGGAACATTGCATTATAGAGGTTAAGGGAGTATCTTTCACCCCGACGGACGAGTTCTACCTGGCGCAGATCGGCATTTCCCGTATCCTTGCCGGATATGGCGCCGCCGGCTGACACGATGAGGTCAAGAACCCTGGTCTTGCCAAGCAGGGGATATTTCCCTGGACCGGAGACACCCTGCTGCAGGATGTTGATCTGGCCGAAGAGAAGGACGCTTTTGCTCATATACCCTTTTATAACAATCTCAAGCCTAGGCTCCCTGATATATCTTTTTAATGCCTCCGTGAGGATTTCATTTACCTCGCTGGCAGTATGGCCACTCACTGTAATGTTATCAATAAAAGAGTAAGATATCTTTCCGTCCGGTCTGACCAGGGCATCATATGTATTAATCTTGGACCCTTCCCTGAGATTAATGGTCAGGATATCACCGGGACCTACAATGTATTCGGGAACGCCACGTCTTTCAGTAAAGACGCTGTTTTCTTTAACCTGGCTCGCCCTTGTGATTCCTTCTTTCATCTCATTTTTCTGCTTCGCTTCTGATTCTTGAACTGCCGGCGTGGGCCTGAATTCCTTCACAGGTATTCCCCTTGCCTCATAGGCACAGGACGAAAGTAATATGGCTGAGAAACCTGTAACAAGTGTCAAAATTATATTCGTTGTCCTGCCAATCATCGAAACTTCCTCTTAAAATTGCCCTCCGAGATGCATTAAGTCTCATTTATGCTCAGATGAGCTCGAAAAAAGTCGTAAAAGCGTAATAATTTTATAAAACCACGAAGAACACGAAGCTGAAAAGATTATATATTTTGCCCATCCTTCGTGACCTTCGTGGTAAAAATTGTACTTTTTACTAATTCCTCAAGCTTTAATCTCTCCGTAAAATCCATTTAACTGTTTATTTAATCAACAAACCGGAGAAAAAGCAATATTTATCTTGAATATGAACAGATTATCGTATAGTAACAGGCTGTAGGCTGTAGGCTGTTAGACTGTAGGCTAATCCGCCAAACAGTGTTGCGAATAGCCTGAATAACCTGAAATTCTTCGGTAATGCTATGGCAAAATATTCTGATATTATAAGAAATGACGTTAAAGACAGAGAAGAAGCGGAAAAGGCAGGTGGCTCATCGCGTTTCAGCGCTTTAATGGAATTCAGTACATCTTTGAATTCAGACACTCTGCCTGAACAAAAAGACGCTGAAAACATTGAACAGCTTTACTCAACAATAGCAAGTTATCTCGGGGAAGTCCGTAAGCAGGTTGTTAATAATGAGCGTTTTGACATCAAGCAGGCCGTTGATACTGTGAATCATCTCATAAACACGCCTGATCTCATTGAAAAATTTTATCAATCAACAACGCTGTCATCCTACAATCATAATGAAGACTACCTGATTACGCATCTGATCAACGTCATGATATATTCCCTCAAGATCGGAACAGGCCTGAAATATCCCGCGGAAGAACTTCTTGAACTTGGACTCTCGACGCTCCTCCACGACATCGGATATTTTAAGATACCTGAAAACATAACAAGGAGAAACGGTAAGCTGACGGAAACCGAGTTGAATACTGTAAAAAAACATACGGAAATCGGGAAAAATATTCTGTCTCAGTTCCATGCCGAACATCCGATGCTGTCCCGTGTCGCTTATGAACATCATGAGAGAACAAACGGGAGTGGTTATCCCGCGGGGTTAGAGGAAAATGCGATATGCGAATATGCGACAATAACAGGCCTGGCCGACACCTTTGATGCAATGATTCACAACCGCCCTCACAGAAAAGCGCTTGCACAGTATTTTTCAGTCAAAGAATTGGTTTCATCAAAGAATTCACTGTTTCCTTCCAAATTCATAAAGGTCTTTCTCGATGAAATGGGTATTTTTCCTGTCGGAAGCTATGTCAGGCTCAACAATATGGAAACAGGCAGAGTAATTTCAAACAGCAAGCTTCATCCCTTGAAACCAACGGTCAAAATGATATTTAACAGCCGCGGAGAAAAGTTGCCCGAAGAACCCATCATCAAACTGGAGGGACATCCTGTTTTATATGTCACAGCCGGAGTCAGCAAAGAGGATCTTTACTCAGAACAATAACATCTTGGAAATCTTTCCTTAATTTGGTGTCCATCCGTAAATAAAAATTAAAGGCAGTTGAACCGAAACAGCGGTCGCTAACCCTGCCCTGCCGAAGGTCCCGCCAATCAGTATGGCGGGCGGACTTGCGACGGGATTTGCGAGCGAATATAAACAGACAGTATTCTCTACGGTTGAAGATTCACCGTTGCTTGTGGCGGGGAGCTTCAAAAAAATTCTGAATGAAAACCAATAAAGACCTGCAGAAGATGAATCGAGGAGATTCAAAGACTTTTTTTCAAACAGAAGAAAGTATTTTTTTCCAGGAATGGCTAGCCTCAGGCCAACCTCAGGAGCAAATCCCGATCAGCGCCGTGTGCAATGCGCGCTGCCTGTTTTGTTCAAACCGTATGAATCCATTTCCAATAAAGCAAAATGTGTTTCGGGATATTGAAGACGTTAAACTTCAGCTTTCTCTCGGCTCTGCCAGTTATGCCGGCGAAATTCATATGAGCGATTCTTTGCCGGGACGAATTTCTGAAGGAGAGGCTTTTCTCCATCCGCAGTTTTTTGAAATTCTCGACCTCGTTCGCGAAAAATACCTTACCAACCTTCTCCACTTCACCACAAACGCCTCCATGCTTGATGAACCGCTTGTTCAGAAATTGGCGCAATTTCGTCCTGTCGAAATAAATATTTCCCTGCATTCCACGCAGCCGAAGTTGTGGGCGCGAATTTTCCAGAGAACGGAAAAACCGGCGCAGATTGCTCTTGCGTCACTTCGTCTGTTAAAAAAGTACCATATTGATTTTACCGGAACCATCGTTCCTTTACCCCGGATTTGCGGGTGGGACGACATAGAAAAAACCTTTGGCTTTTTAGCGGGCGAAGGAGCTAAGTCGATCCTTCTCTGGTGGCCCGGGTTTTCGAAAAAAACTCCTGAAGGGCTGAAAAAAGAAATTGAGTGCCCGTGGGAGGAATTTCAGGATTTTGTGAAACGAATGCAAAAAAAATTCCCAGAGGTCCCGATAGTTCCGCAGCCGAATTTGTCAGAACCCCTGGGATTACCAATAAAACGGATCATGAATTTTACTCTTCTGGGAAATTTAAAAACATTTGGAGGAGCTTTTCGTAAGGTGCTCTGGCTGGCTTCGGAAGCGGCTTATCCGGAAATTTCCAGGATGGTTGAGCAGGCTGCAAAAAGTGTTTCTAATGACCACTATGTTTTTCCGGTAAAAAACAGATCCTATGGCGGGAACATAAAAGTAAGCGGGTTATTGATGGTCTCCGATTTTCTGTCTGCCGGAAAGGAGGCTTTGG
>JAZDNJ010000073.1:0-17953 GCA_043800105.1 Patescibacteria group bacterium | reverse complement strand
TACTTCTTTTTGCTCTTTTTATCAAGGACTTTTTTTGAATTTGCGACCATATAAAGTAAAAACAGGAAGAGCAAAAGTCCAATGATGACCAAGGCAAAAGTCTGCCAGCGGTAGATAGCCGTAATGGTAAGTTTTCCGATTCGATATTCACCCTTATCATCGAATACTTTGAGCTTCACCTCATAGGTTCCGGGTTTTTCGAAAACTTTTTCGGCGATGACACCGGTATTTTCCACCCCTTCGCCAAAATCCCACTCATAAGTAACAATTTCACCGTCCGGATCATTGGCCTTCAACGCGTTGAAGGTTACCACCGTACCTGCCGAAACGATGTTGCTTTCTGTGTCGATATAGGGCACGGGGCCTTTATTGTTACTGTTCGGATCCACGTTGTCTCCCAGGCCGTCCTGATCCGCGTCAGCACTTTCTTTCGGATCCTCCGGGAAAGCATCGGCATTATCTCCTACACCGTCTCCATCCGTGTCGATTGTTTCTTTGGCGTCATTTGGGAACATGTCCTCAATGTCCGTGACTCCGTCACCATCGTCGTCCACATCGGCGTTATTCCCTTTGCCATCGCCGTCCGTATCCTGCCATTCAGCCGAATTTAGCGGAAAAGCGTCATTTTTATCACTTATTCCGTCATTGTCGTCATCAGAATCCTGTTGGTTGGGAATGCCATCACTGTCCGAATCCACGTCCACATAGATCGAAGTGGTTATCTTGTTGTTGTCAGGGTTGTCTCCGTCATCTTTCCACGGAATTACTCTTGCGCTGATGGGATAATCCCCCACGTCACTGGCCTGCCAGTCAACAAAGACATCGTCGGTTTTACCGGCAATTATCGAAACAGGCTGATCTTCCCCGATAAACTGACCACGCTTTTCGTCATAGAATTTCACGGTCCCGAAAAGATCCTGTTCGGAGTTGTTTTTTACGGTCGCGTAAATGCGTACCGTCTTTCCTACTATCACATAATTTTCCGTCCTGATGCTTCCGTCTTCCAGTGAAAGGTCTCCCGTAAAGTCCTGCGCCAGAACGGGCGTGACCCACAGAAAGGCCATCAATATGACCAAAAGACGGATTTGGCGCATCATAGGCTTGGCATTATTTTTTTAGTGGCAATTCCTGTTTTCCCGTATCAGTCTGATTGTCATCGAGAATCAGTGAAAGTGAAGCAACTTTGTCACCTGCATTCAGACGCATCACGTATACGCCCTGAGTGGCGCGCCCGGAAGTAGGTACCTGCTTCATCGGCAGTCTGATCATCTGCCCGTGGGAAGAGATAAGAATCAGATCTCCGCTCATGGTGCTGTCGAGCACGCGGGCGCCGACTACCTTACCCGTTTTCTGGGTGACATTGGCCGTTTTGACTCCGCTTCCTCCGCGAGTCTGGAAACGGTATTCCGTCACTTTTGTCGTTTTTGAAAGGCCGTTTTCCATCACCACTAAAACGCGGCTTGCTTCTTCATTTCTGACGACTTCCATACCCACAACCTGATCTTCTCCTTTGAGTCTGATACCGCGAACCCCCTGGCTGGCACGTCCCATTGAGCGAACGTCGCCCTGTTTAAAACGAATGGCCTGACCGTTCCGGGTGATGATCACTACCTGATCTCCTTCCAGGGTGGGTCTGACCCAGTCAAGAATGTCGCCTTCACGCAATTTGATGGCAATTAAACCGGATTTGCGGACATTGTCGAAGTCCTTTACGGATGTTTTTTTGACAGTACCGCGACGAGTGGCCATAAACAGGTAATCTCCCTGTTTTTTGGTCAGATCCAGCATCGAAGTTACAAACTCGTCCTGATCAAGCTGAAGCAGGTTCACAATTGCCTGACCTTTGGCCGTGCGGCTGGCCTGAGGCACTTCGTAGGCCGGCAGTCTGAAGACCCGCCCCCGGCTGGTGAAATAATAAATGTCATCGTGAGTATTTACGTGGATGATATTGGAGATCTCATCCTCGTCTTTGGTGGTCATGCCGATAACCCCCTTTCCGCCGCGACCCTGAGTGCGGTAAACCGATGGGCTCATGCGCTTGATGTAGCCACCGCGAGTGAGGGCCACAATCATTTCTTCGTTGGGAATAAGGGCTTTGGCGTTGAATTCACCGACCGCATGCGGAATGACTTCGGTCCGGCGTTCATCCCCGTATTTCTCGATGATTTCCTGCGTTTCTTTCTGAATGATAGACAGGACTTTTTTGGGGTTGCCTAAAATGCCTTCACATTCTTTTATGAAGTCGAGTTTTTCTTTGAGCTCATCTTCGATTTTTTTACGTTCAAGGCCGGCCAGTGTCTGCAGGCGCATTTCGAGAATAGCCTTGGCCTGTAAGTCGGACAGTTTGAACTTCTTAATCAGATTTTCCTTAGCGATTTCTTTGGTCGCGGAACCCCGAATGGTAGCAATGACCGCGTCAATGTCATCCAGGGCGATTTTTAAGCCCTCCAGAATATGGGCCCTGGCTTTGGCGACCCTAAGCTCGAATTCCGTTCGGCGGGTGACGACAACCTGTCTGTGTTTCACAAATTCCTCCAGAATAGCCTTTAAATCGAGTAGTCTTGGCTGGATGCCGTCAATGAGGGCGATCATGTTGAAGCCAAAAGACGACTGCAGGCTGGTATATTTGTAAAGCTGATTGAGGATTTTTTTGGGGTAGCCGTCGCGCTTGATTTCAACGACGACACGTACGCCTTCACGGTTGGATTCATCGCGGAGATCAGAAATGCCGGTTATCTTCTTGTCGCGTACCAGATTAGCCATGCTTTCAACCAGACTGGCCTTGTTTACCTGATAAGGCACTTCGGTGATAACGATCTGGAATTTTCCGCTTTTCTGCTCTTCGATGTCGGCCTTACCGCGCATGATGATGCTGCCACGGCCTGTTGCGTAAGCCGTTTTAATGGCTTCGGGGTCGTAGATCATGCCGCCTGTCGGGAAGTCGGGGCCTTTGATGAACTGCATCAGGTCTTCGATGGTGGAATCAGGGGTATCGATAAGGTGTTTTACCGCCGTCATGACCTCGGTGAGATTGTGAGGCGGAATGTTAGTGGCCATACCCACCGCGATACCCATGGAGCCATTGAGTAATAAGGCAGGGAATCTGGCAGGAAGAACGACGGGTTCTTTTAACCGGCCATCGTAGTTGGGACGAAAATCGACGGTGTCTTTTTCGATGTCGGCCAAAAGCTCATCGGTGATCTTCTCCATTTTGGCTTCGGTGTAACGCATGGCTGCGGCATTGTCGCCGTCCATGGAACCGAAGTTCCCCTGACCATGCACCAGCGGATAACGCATGGCGAAATCCTGGGCCATACGGACCATAGATTCATATACCGCTGAGTCACCATGCGGATGGTACTTACCGAGCACATCACCGACTACCGTAGCCGATTTGCGGAATTTTGCGCCGGACCGAAGGCCCAGTTCGTGCATGGAGTAAAGGATTCTGCGGTGCACGGGCTTCAGGCCGTCACGGACATCGGGCAGGGCACGCGAAACAATCACGCTCATGGCGTAATCGAGGTAGCACTCCTCCATTTCAGATACGATGTCTTTGGGGGTGTCGTTCATGCTTAAAGAAAGAGGATTAACCGGTTCCTGATTGTCGTTACCCTTTTCGTTTTCGGGTTCCGTTTCAGGCTTGTTTTCGGGCTTATTCTTAGGTGTTTCATCTTCGTGAAGATTCTTCTCTTTTTTCGGGCTCACAGATAAGGCTTGTTTATGTGCTAAATATTGGCTTAGGGCTGGCGAAAAATAGCGCCTGCCGTAACCCTGTGAAGTTTATCATAAAGCAATGGGGGCGAAAAGGGTTTTTTTGCTGAATTACTTGACGAAAAGGCCACCTCCAGCGCCGCTAGATTGCGTATGCTGAAGGTGGCCAGTTCGATTCCCCCCTTTCTTAGTTGATTGTTTTTGTCGGGTTGTCAGATTGTCCGCCCCGTACGGGCAGGGTCGTCGGGTCGATCCCGATGCGGACCTGCTGACCGACCCCGTTGATGTCCGGGTCAATCTGGAGCTGGAGCTCCATGGCTCCGCTAGCCTGGTTGTAACAGTCCAAGCTGTTGAAGTCCGCGGATCCAGCAGTGAGAGGCAGGGGGTATGGGCTGTAATTCATACCGCCTCCCGGATCCTGACATCGAACGATAGCGGCCTCGAGGGCCCCTGTCGGCTGAGGAACCTTGAAGTCCCCCGACAGGTTGTTTACCACCTTCACCAGTTGTGTGAGGTGTTTGGCAGGCGAGGTGCCGTAGACGTTCATCCGCACGACAGTGGACGGTCCGCTACCAGCACCGATGTTTCCCGAAGCCGCATTCCAGAACACCACCGCATAGATGTCCGGCAGGTTGCCCATGACCGTCACCACATCCTGCGCGAAGCAGGTGGTGGTGGCGTCACCGGGGTGGAAGAAGGCGGTGACTGGAACAAGTTCCAGCCACACCGACTTCTCGATCGCCGAGAACGACGGGTGGGCCAATGGCACATCCCCAAATGTCGCCACGGACGGGTCCGTGTAGCCCTGGAGCTTCGCGGGGACCTGCCCGATGACGACCGAGACAAACTCGTCCCTCGGAACGGGATTGCTCGTGCCGCAGCCAGACGCGAACAAGTTCGCGCAGGCGTCGCCGAGCAGGGCCGCAGCCCCGACGTAGGTGATGTCTGGGCAGGGATTGCTCCCGCCCTGACCACCCTGGCCAGCGTCTCCACCGGTGCCGCCGGTGTTACCACCGGTGCCCGCGGTGCCACCCTGTCCAGCGTTTCCGCCGGTGTTGGTGCCGCCGCCTCCGGTGTTGCCACCGGAACCGCCCTGGCCAGCGTCTCCACCGGTGTTGCCACCGGAACCGCCTGCGCCCGCTCCACCTCCGTTGGGGGAAGCGGCGAACTGCTCGCCGCAGCCCCACAACAGGGACAGGGCGAGACACAGCAAAAAATTCATTCTCTTCATTGGTCTCTCCTAGACAGCCCGCCAGGGGGCGCTTGTTGAACTGGGGGAATCGTTCCCCCTCTCATTCGCCGTCCTCCACCGTGGAAGCCGGCGAATAGTAGAAAAGGATGTCCCAGTTCAAAAGCCGACTTGTCAAAGAACAGAGTATGTTATATTAATCTATTTTTTTGGTAAAAGTCAATTTTTTTATACCCATTCAATGTGTTCCAATCCGTGTGCCGCTAAATACTCATTAGCTTTAGAAAAGTGTTTACAGCCAAAAAATCCCCTGTGAGCTGACAGAGGCGATGGATGTGGCGCCCGTAAAATAAGATGTTTTCTTTCATCGATCATCCAGGCCTTATCACCCGCATAATTACCCCAAAGCATAAAAACCACATGTTCTTTTCTCTCCGCGATCAGCCGAATCACTTCATCGGTAAACGTTTCCCAGCCTTTTTTCTGGTGAGAACCTGCCATGTGAGCGATTACAGTCAGAGTGGCATTCAGCAAAAATACGCCTTGTTTTGCCCAGTGTTCCAGATTGCCATGCTCTGGTATTGGCTTTCCGATATCTGATTCAATTTCTTTGTAAATGTTCACCAGTGAAGGCGGCATAGGCACACTATGATTCACCGAAAAACACAGACCATGGGCCTGCCCCGGCCCGTGGTAAGGATCCTGTCCCAAAATCACCACTTTTACCTTATCGAAAGGACAGAGGTTGAAAGCTTTGAAAATGTCTTTGGGCGGCGGGAAAACTTTTTTTGCCTGATATTCTTTTTTTACAAAATTAGCCAGCTCCTCAAAATAGGGCTTGTCGAATTCCGGCTGAAGTAAGGTCTTCCAGGATTTTTCTATTTTCACATCCATCGGCTAAATGTTTCCGAAAAACTTATCGATCAGCACACCCACATAAAAGGAAATGATGACTACCGCTGTCGCGATCCCCCAATGCTCCAGAATGGCATGCACTTTGGATTCCCTGCGCCATCCTGCTATTACGACACTGATGATTCCGAGTAATAACAGTGCCCATGCGAAACTGACATAAATGGCAGATTTCAGATCAAGCAGTATCACCGGCAAAGCAAAGGTCAGGGCGATGATAAGTTTAGCGAAAAAAGTGGCAAGCATGGATTCCCATATTTCGGGATGTTTGTTGTGCTCTGAAGATTCTTCCGAAAGGTGCATTCCAAAAGCGTCGGACATGGCGTCCGCGATGGCAATGGTGATAATGCCGCCCAAAACCGCCAGCTTTGAATGCGTACCCGAATAGAGCCCGACCATCAGGCCCAATGTAGTGACAATGCCTGAGGCCACTCCAAAGCTTAAGCCTTTGACATAGGAGTTCTTAATGTTTTGCATATTTCTTAAATCAGCTATCAGCTGGCGGAGGGACAGGGATTCGAACCCTGGGTCCCACAGAGTGGGACAACAGTTTTCAAGACTGCCGCATTCAACCGCTCTGCCATCCCTCCCCGCGCGTCAAAAGTTTAAAGAAACGGCTGAAAAATGCAAGCTCAGTTCCGTTCTGACTTATTGAAAAGCGTTCGGGATTTTTCAGTTATTCACACGGATTAGTTGGATAACTTTCTACACCAAAGGAAGAATGAGTGGTCAGATACATTAGTTCTTCGGAGAAATTGACGGCAATCCCCAAGCCCAGTTCCACGAAGTCAGGTTCTATTACATTGTCATAATGACTTGTGTAACTTGTTCCCTCTTCAGCCATAAAAGCGTCAAAAATAAAGCGCGCGGCTTCTATAGCTTCGTTCGTGCAATCGGACGACTTGCATCGGAATGTCCGAAGCCCCAGACTTTCACCGTAAATCATTCCGGTAAGATCTTTGAACACGATACCCAGGTCGGAAAACCAGTCGGTAAGCGACTGTCCGCCTGGACGATTATGAGTCAGCTCTTTACTGTTTTTGTTGTCCTTGGCCCAAACAGAGGAAGAATAGTTTAAGCCGTTGTTGTATGTAAGCGATCCGATACCGCGGTTCGCCCGAACCTGATTGTGCCAGCTGAGCCACTGGTTCCGGACCTCATTCATATCGACGGAAGCAGGCACCTGGTCATCCAGGCAACTGAGGTCGGGAGTGGCAGATATATCCTGTTTCAACGGGAAAATAAATGTCCTGGCAGGCTTATCCTTGATTTCCTCCATGATGCGATAAACCATTTCGGCCATCTGGTTGCGCCTTACCAGTTGTGTAACTGTTATGAACGAATCAGGAATATAAGCATTGTTCTGCATGGAACGGATATAAACCTCGTACCACTGCCCGCTGGCATCGGTACTCAGTTTAACGTTGAGCGTGTTGACCAGGATTTTTGCCGCTTCAGCCAGATTAATATGTTTGGCGGGCTTGAAGGTGTTATCGGGATAACCGCCGATGATTCCGTTATCTTTGGCATAACAGACATAGCTCGAAAACCAGTCACTGGATTTTACATCGGGAAAACAGTTGGCCGCTGAACTGGTTGGCTCACTGCTTAACTTGGCACCGACAATTATTTTTGTGAATTCAGCGCGGTTCAAAGACTTTTGCGGCTGATACGAACCGTCCGGATACCCCTGAACAATGTTATTTTCAGCAAGATAGCGGATCGCTGTTTCGTACGGATCGCCGGCAATATCAATCAATTCTTTGGGTTCCTGAAGAGCGTGTGTATTTGATACAAAAAGAAAAACCGCGAGAAAAGAAATAAAGAATTTTTTCATAAAAACATAACTTCACTGTAATTTTTTTGAACTCATTTTACCATAACATATAAAAAAATACTGAGTCAGTATACGTCATTTGCATGCCAAAAGCCCTCCGGTGCAATACCGGAGGGCCGGCTACTTCCACGAAGGAAGAGTGGTCAAGCTCTATTTGAGCTTATCTACGGCCTCCTTGTCGAGCATGTCCAAGGTCTCGTCAATCTCGTCCATTGTGGCTTTCCAGCCTTTTTTCGCGACACTTTTGCCGACCGCGAACATGCAGTAGAGCACGTATAGCCCCACCAGTATCGCCGGCACGTAGAACACCCACATTGACCAGAATCGGGCGAAAGCACCCAAAAGACACAGAATCATAAAGACCGAGACATTTAGCTCCCGGTTGAAAATGTGTGCGTGAAACATAGAAAAAATCTCCTTGTGGAAGTAGAATGGTTTGGGAAGGCGAGCTAAACCCGCCGTAAAACGGGGGTCAACTACTGACCTACCCAATAAATTCTACTTCGCTTTGGTGTTAAAGAACGTGGGAGAAATATTAACATCCCTTTAATTTTCTGTTAAGTATAACTGAGAAGGTAATGATTGTCTTTCATCCACTTGCGAAGCTCTTTGTGATTGGGAATTGTTTCTGCCACCAATTTCCAAAAATCCGCCGAATGGTTCATGTGTTTCAGGTGGCAAAGTTCATGTACCACCACATAATCGATTATCTCAATCGGAGCCATAATAAGGCGCCAGTTGAAGTTGAGATTTTTGGCCGAAGAACAGCTTCCCCAGCGGGTCTTCTGGTTGCGGAAAGTGACGCGATTGTACTTAAGACCATAATGCTCGTTGAAAAACTGCAGGCGGTCGTGTATGACTTCTTCGGCCTTCTTTTTATAGAATCCCTGAACGGTTTTTTTGATGGCTTTTTTGCCGTCGGACAGCGAAGTGGCCTGATGCAGAGTGATTTCCAGATTATTGCCGTCTACGCGGATGCCCGGCTTCCAGGAAAGCGAAGGGATAAGTTTGAGCGTGAGAGTTTCGCCGAAATAAAAATAAGTGTCGCCGTCTTTCTGGTTCCTTTTGGGGCGTTTGGCGGCTTTTTTGAGCGCCTGATTCCAGTGCTTTTCAATCCAGGGTGTCTGCTTTCTGATAAAACTGTCGATCTGCATGCTTAGCGCGTACCTTGGAATAACCAGAACAAGTTCAGGTTTGTCGGATTCGATCTGCAGTCTCAGACGCCTGGCCCGCGCACTGCGGCGGACGGTGACCGGCACCCTCTGATGATTTATGACTAGCTCTTCCATGTCTTTGATTATATCTCAGGATGTAGTAAAATCAGACCGATATAATATTTAAACAAAAAAACAAATGAAGAAAGACAATGTTATAACTGAGCTGAAGACAGCATTTGATGTCGCGCTTCTTAAGCATGATGTAATGAATTCCGTTGCCTCAGATAAAGGCAAAACAATGTTCGCCTTCGCGATCATTATTCTGTCCGCTGTTATCACCGGTCTTAAACTGAAGTTTTTCGGAGGCGTTCTTTCGCCCTCATGGGGCTTTATACTTAGTACAGCTTTATATCAGGTTATTTCCGCTGTCATTGGCATCTATCTTCTGAGCCTGGTGGCTAAGAGTATTTTTAAAGGCCAGGCCACTCATAATGGATTTTTCAGGGTAATGGGGTTTGGCATGATTGTTACATGGCTGGCCATTATTCCATATTTATCGATTGTCGGAGGTTTCTGGTGGCTCGTGATCGTTTTTGTGACCCTGAAAGTAGTTCATAAACTTACCACAGGCGGAGCTATCGGCGCTTTGATTGTTACTATTATAGCCATGGTTTTTGTCAGTATGGTTCTGACTGCTACCCTTGGAACGTTTGGTATCCGCGGAATGAGTTACGGCAATATTGAAATTAAAGGAGGAGATTTTGGCGGTTTTGGCACAGATGGCTTTAAAATGAATATTGACAGCGGAGATGGTGCAGGTTCTGTAGAAATGAAAGACGGAAAAATGGTTATCGAAGGACCTGACGGAAAAAAGATGGAAATCAGTATTCCCGATATTCCCGGTTCCAACCAATAAGTTACCATGCAGCGAGGCATTGACCCCAAACAAGGTTATGCGCGTTACGCGCATGAGTATGATGAACTTGAGAAATTCTGGGACAGTTTTGAGCAAAACAAACTTGACCCTTATATCGCTGAATCCGCCGGCAAGAAGGTTCTTGATGCCGGCGCGGGAACTGGCAGAGTCAGTTTAAGACTGCACGCGGCAGGGGCTGAGGTGACTGCTCTGGATATTTCGCCCGAGATGCTTGCTAAGCTTCATCAGAAAGAACCTGGAATCGAAGTGGTGGAAGGTGATATGGAAGATATGCCTTTTGAGGATGAACAATTCGATATGGTTTTTTCAAGTCTGGCACTGGTGCACCTGAAAAAAGTGGAACCTTTTTTGGATGAAGCCTATCGGGTGCTGAAAGATGGCGGTTTGCTGGTACTAGTAAACATTCACTACCGCAAATCGATGACGCTGAAAGACAATCAGGGCAAATACACGATTGAAGCTTACAACCATTTTCCCAGGCACCTGACCGAAGCGGCTGAGAAACTGGCCTTTGGCGTAGAAAAAGACGAAATTCTCACTGAGGGGGATGACGTCTGGGTGAGTCAGGTGCTGGTTTTGCAGAAATAGCTAACGGATCAGATTCAGGAATTCACTTCTCGTCCGGTCATCTTTTATAAACAGCCCCGTAAATGATGAAGTAGTAATTTCGCAGTTCTGTTTTTCGACCCCGCGGGCCTTCATGCAGAGGTGCTCTGCTTTGATAACGACACCGACGCCCTTGGGGCCAAGTAGTTCATTCAGCGTGTCAGCGATTTGTTTGGTCATGCGTTCCTGGTTCTGCAGGCGGCGGGCAAACATATCGACCATGCGGGGCATTTTGGAAAGGCCGATGATTTTGTCGTTGGGAATGTAACCCACATAAGCTTTACCAAAAAAAGGCAGCATGTGGTGCTCGCAGACGGAATAAAAATCGATGTCCTTCGCGATCAGCATCTCGTTGTAGCCCTCGTTACCGAAAACCGTGATGAGTTTTTTTGGATCTTCGTGGTAACCTTCGTAAAGCTTCTTGAAACTTCTGGCTACCCGTTCAGGTGTTTGTGCAAGCCCTTCACGGGAAGGATCTTCGCCGATTTCAGTCAAAAGTTCTTTGATTAGCCTGGCGATTTTTTCCTGATTCATTATAAGAAAGGGGTTACTTGATGAGCATCTTTTGTCTTGGCGTCTTTCAGAATCTCATTGAACTTCCTACCTGTCATAGGGTCTGTGAGATCTGGGGCGATTTCTACCAGAGGCACAAGAACAAACTGGCGGTCTTCTATGTGCCGGTGGGGAATGTGGAGGTCAGGAGTGTCCACGAGCTGATCGCCGTAAAGCAAGATGTCGATGTCGATTTCGCGCGGGCCCCAGTGTTCGGTTTTAGTGCGGCCGATTTTTTGTTCGATGGCTTTGACCGCTTTCAGAAGCCCTGCGGGTGAAAAGGTGGTTTTGATGCTGATAACCTGATTCAGGAACCATTTTTGCCCCTCTTCCATGTGCGGATGATCGTTGGGAAGTTCTTTTCTGGGCCAGGGTTCTGTTTCGTAGATTTTGGAGGATCGGATGATTTCAATTTTCGGATTTTTCTTCAGCATGTCCTCCGCCTGAGCCAGAAAAGCTAAGCGATCGTCGATATTTGACCCCAATGCCAGGTATGCGATCACTTTATTTGCCATGATAAGTCACAAATGAATTAGGTGTTTCCCACAATTTGATTTCGTGCAGACGAACCTTTTTCGGGAATTCAGGTGTGTCAGCCAACTGCCCCCAAATCCACAGAACCATGTTTTCCGCGGAGGCCATTTTGATTGTGTCGTTGATGATTTGGTGATCAAGTTTGCTGATCACTTTTTCGGTGACGATTTTTTTCAGAAGTACAAAATCAATGACCAGTCCGTCATCATCCACGGGGCCGTCTACCGTTACCTGCAGGCGATAGGTGTGCCCATGCATATTCTCACATTTGCCGTGATAATTTGGCAGGAAATGGGCGGAATCAAAAGTGAATTCTTTGGTTACCAGCATGACGATACTTTTAAAGTTTGGGCCTGCATAATAGCACTTTGGAGCTTATTTCTGAAGAGCTTTCTTCATTAAGGCAACATTGTGAATACGAATGACAGAGGCACCGTTTTGCAGGGCTTTCAGGCTCCAATCTACGGAAGGCTGATCGCGGTCTGCCATTCTGCCTCCCAGGCAGGATTTTCGGGAGATGCCAACGAGAATCGGAAAACCTAATAATCTGAGTTCTTTAAGCCGATTTATGACCTCAAAACTGTAATCAGGAATAGAACTTATGAATGCCCCCATGCCGGGATCGATGATGATTTTTTTTTCGGGGAAGCCAGCTTCAACTAAGACACTAATTCGTTCCATGAGGAAGCTTTTAATACTCGCAATCACGTCATCATATTCCACAACTTCCTTGGTAGTACGGGGTGTTGGATCTTTGGAGTACACAAGTACTATATAGGGTTTATATTTGAGCAGTATCCCGATCATGTCCTGGTCTCCGCGCAGGGCCGTTACATCGTTGACCATTTGAAAACCATGCTTTAGCGCGTACTCGGCAACGGAAGTTTTGTAGGTATCGATAGAAAAGAGAGTTTTATCTGTCAGGTTTTTTTCGACGATTGTATCGATTACTGGTCTGACTCTCGCCAATTCTTCTTTCACTGAAACATTGGATGAACCGGGGCCGGTTGACTCACCGCCGATGTCGACGATATCCGCGCCCTGAACGATCATTTCCCGGATTCTCCGGATGGCCGGATCTGGCGCATTAAACTCTCCCCCATCGGAAAAGGAGTCGGGAGTGAGGTTGATGACACCCATGATTTGCTGGAAATTTTTCACGTTTTAAGTATACATTAGGCCACACTCTCTGTGACGTATAGCAAAATTAACCCATATAGGTAGTGGTGACTATACATTCAAATGCACTTCTATGGGTAAGATTTGCGATATACTCTGGAGAATATAGGTGGAGGTCTGTGGCCGTCACGATGGAATCGAAAAATATAAGTGGACAAAAAACTCCCATTTATAATATTCTATTAACGATAAAGTTACCCCAATTTATAAATGCCTGTCTCCATATTTGACGTAGCGGGTCCGATCATGGTCGGACCAAGCAGTTCGCATACAGCCGGTGCCTGCAAAATCGGCCAGATCGCGCGGGCGCTTTTTAACGGAACGCCGGTTTCGGCGGATTTCTATCTATATGGTTCCTTTGCCACGGTGTATCAGGGGCATGCTACAGATAAGGCACTGCTGGCTGGAGTAATGAGATTTCTGACGAACGATCCGCGAATTAAAAAAACCTTCGAAATCGCCAAAGAAAAGGGTCTGAAATACAGGTTTATTCCGATAAAAGATGAGGCGTATGATCACCACCCGAATACCGTCCGTATCATTCTGAAGAATCGCAACCGACAGGTGAGTCTGGTAGGGTCTTCTATTGGAGGCGGAAAAGTGAAGATAACTTTTATCAATGACGTGCCGGTTGACCTTGAAATGATCGCCGGCCGTTTTTTTTCCCTTCTGATAGGTCATGACAGTGAACCTCTTAATATTCTGCATCCGCTTTACGGAAAACTGATTGACTGGCAGATACCTATCGCTGGAAAACAAACCATCTGTGATGTGAGGAATAAAAAAAAGTGCCTTACAACCCTGAACATAGAGGGCAGTTACCTGAATCTGTCGCAGGTACTTGAGCTCGAAAAACTGCCCGGTATCGATTTTGTGCGCTCTCTGACCAAACTCCTTAAATAATGAAATATCAGTTTAGTAACTGCAGGGAACTTCTGGAAATCTGTGAAAAGAATAAATTGCCTATTTCTCAGGTGGCAATCAGGCGTGAAATGGAGTTATTCGATAAATCCAAGCCATGGATCCGGAACAAAATGAAAGAAGTCAGAAATGCCATGTGGCATGCCATTCAGAAAGGCATCAAAACAACGACAAAATCAAAGTACGGTCTGGTCGGCACTTCAGCCGGCAAGGTTTACGCGGGGGTGAAAAAATCCGGTTCGATGCTTCACAGCAAAGTGGCTATCCGTGCCATGGCTTACGCCCTTGCCACCACAGAACAGAATGCCCGCATGGGCAGAATTGTGGCCTTTCCAACGGCCGGAGTGTCAGGAGTAGTTCCCGGCGTGCTGTTTTCCACCTACCAGCACATGAAGTCGAGTAAACGAAAAATGCTCAACGCGCTTTTCACCGCTTCGGCTATCGGCATCGCCGTTCTGGAACATGACGGAACTATTTCCGCCGCTAAAGCCGGCTGTCAGGCGGAAGTCGGAGTGGGTGCAGCCATGGCCGCCGCCGGCGTGACTGAAATGCGGGGCGGTACCCCAGGGCAATGCGTGAACGCTGCCGCGCTGGCCCTGAAAAATATGCTGGGACTGGCCTGCGATCCGTTGGGAGGGCTGGTGGAAGTCCCATGCGTGAAGCGGAATGCCATTGGCGCCAGTATCGCTTTAGCCGCCTCGGATATGAGCATGCTCGGCGTGGAAAGTTTTGTGCCGATGGACGAAGTAGTGGAAGCCATGATGAACATCAGCGCTACTATGAATGAATCCATTCGCGAAACCGCTTTAGGCGGCCTGGCCATTACACCAACTGGCATGAAGGTACGGGAAAAAATGGGCCTGCCTACGGTACCAAATGAGTACCTGAAAAAAGCCGCCACGAAAAAATGCGGAAACTGCAAAGGGTGCAACTGACCTATTTGCCCCACACCAGAGCGTCGAATTTTTTCATCAGGTCGCGGGTCACGGGGCCGGGTTTGCCGTCGCCTATTTTCTGGCCGTTGATTTCAGTTACAGGGAGTATGCCGCTGGTCGTCTGCGTGATGAAAACTTCGTCGGCGTGCAGAAGCGAACTGAACTTGATGCCTTCAAAATTACATTTGCCTGCCAGCTCGATGACCGTTTCACGAGTGATACCGAAAAGGATCTCCTTGTTTGTACTGTAAAGTTCGCCGCCGTTGACCCAGAAGATGTTGGAGTACGCGCCCTCCCGTACGTAAGTCTTCTGGTCTACCAGAATCGCCTCGTAAGCGCCGCATGATTCCGCGTAATTTTTGGCCACATAAGAAAAACTGTCGGCCAGTTTTTTGGCGTGTGGCAGATTCCGCTTGCCCTGAAAAGACACGCATTTTACCCCTTTCCGGTACATGTCCTGAGGTTTTTCCTGAAGCTTTTCGACCATGATGATGAGCCGGTTCTTGCTCAGGATCACACGCACTTTTGCTTCATTCCAACGTTTACTTTGTTCCAGGACTTTTACCACTTCTTCATAGGTTTTCCTGAAACTCCACTTGGGTCTGAAACCAATTACATCGGCTGACAGATAAAGCCTGGCCAGATGGTCGTCGAGCCGGAAGACTTTTTTATTGTAGGTGCGGACGGTTTCGAAAACCGCGTATCCGAAAAGGAACGCTTCGCTGGCTACAGGAATACAGGCGTTCTTTTCATCGGTGATTTTTCCATCGATCGAGATGATCATGTCCTTAGCCCATTAAATGCTAAAGCCCTTTGGACCTATAGTATACCCAAATATCTTTCCGCCTTCAACATGCATTCGGAGTATTCAGCCTCCGGGTCACTGTCGGCCACAATTCCCCCGCCGGCCCAGTATTCAATGAAGCCGCTTTGAACGAGGGCAGTGCGTATGCAGATACTGGCATCCATCACGCCTCCGGCCATATGGATGACGGAGCCGGTGAAGATGTTACGGGGAATGCCTTCCAGTTTTTCTATATATTCCATGGCCCGCTTTTTGGGACAGCCCGTGACGGAACCGCCCGGAAACATCGCACTGATAATTTCGGAACTGGTAGTGCCTCGGGGCAGGTCGCCGCGGACTTCGGAATAGGTGTGATACAGGTTAGGCAGTTCCATGACTTCACGTTCTTTCGTCAGGCGCAGAGTGCCGTATTCGCAGAGTTTACCTATATCATTGCGCTCCAGATCGGTAATCATATCCAGTTCGGCCCGCTCTTTTTCGCTGGCCAGCAGTTTTGCGAGTGCTTTTTTTCGTGTTTCAGGTTTCGGGTTTTCGCTCTTTGCAATAGTGCCTTTGATGGGCTGGGTCATGATGACGTTCTTTTCCGTCCGGAACAGGCGTTCGGGAGAGTTACTGAGGATCTGAAAACTGCCGCAATTTAAAAAAGCGGAAAAATTGGCGGGGTTGCTTTCGATCAGTTTGAGAAAAAGGTGATAGGGATTGCCGCTGAACTTTTTGCGGAAGCGGATGGCGTAATTGAGCTGGTAAATTTCACCGGCCGCCAGAAGCTTTTTGACCTCCTTGATTTTTTTGATGTACTCGGATCTGGTCACGTTCTGTTCTAATTTTCCGGACGTTTTGTAATCCGGTCTGAAGGGCTTCAGCTCAAGCTTGCCGTGGTGATAATGGACAATAGAATTACGGAAGCGATAAAAGCGTGAATCGGGGATTTTATTTTTTAGTTTTGGATTTGGATAAGCCAAAAAGCCGATGTGGACAGCCTGTCCATCTTTGATTTCCGGCAGGCGGGTGAGGACTCCGGCAGGGCGCTGGCAGACTTTGGTCCATTTTTGCTCCGTACCGCCCGTATGAAGCATACAAAAACCTTCTTTTTTTGAATCTTCCGAATATTTACTTAAATCGAAATGGTTCATTTGCGTTTTAGAAAGTTTTTGAGCAGTAAGTGTCCCTCCTGAGTTCCAAGGCTTTCAGGGTGGAACTGCACTCCGTAAACGGGATATTTATTATGTTCCATGCCCATGATCAGGAAGTCTGAGGTGTATGCGGTCACAGTGAAGTCATCTGAACGCATCCAGAATGGGGTATCAAGGATCAGCGAATGGTAACGCATGACTTCCAGCGGGTTTCGCACATTGCGAAAAATCCCTTTGTGGTCATGAAAAATAGTCGAACGTTTGCCGTGCATGATCTTGGGGGCGCGCACGATTCTGGCTCCGAAGTATTTGCCGATGGCGTGATGACCAAGGCAAACACCCAGGATAGGAATGGTTTTATAGAAGGCTTCAATTACCTCGAACATCACGCCGACATCCCGTTTGTGTTCCACGGTGCCGGGCCCCGGGGACAGGATGATGTGGGTCGGTTTCATCTTTTTGATCTGTGCCACAGAAATCTTATCGTTAAAGTGGACCTCGGGGTTTCCGCGAAGTTCACCCACATATTGCCTTAATATATAGGTAAAGGAATCATAGTTGTCGATGATAAGGGTATTCATCAGATTTCGGTGTAGTCCTTTTTTTGTATGGCTATGTCGTTGGGGAGTTCTCCGAACTGGCAGTCCTTGCAGGTGGCTTCCAGATTCAGCCATTTTTCGCTCCAGTAATCGGGAATACTTACCTGCGCGTAGGCGTGCCCGGGCACGAAAACGAGCCGTACTTTATTGCCGATTGCTTTTTGCAGGGCGGCAGTCAAAACCGCAATATCCTCGCAATCTGCGCCGCCAGTCCTGAGCACCGTGAGCGGATTTTCGAGCTGGTCGTGAAAGTTAGCGTCCGGCACATATCT
Organism: Patescibacteria group bacterium; assembly: GCA_043800105.1. Classification (GTDB taxonomy): domain Bacteria; phylum Patescibacteriota; class Gracilibacteria; order UM-FILTER-43-11; family UM-FILTER-43-11; genus JAFGTE01. The sequence continues at coordinate 671 of JAZDNJ010000073.1, read as the reverse complement.
TATCCGGTCGCGGACAAAATAGAACAATGCTTTGCTTTGACAGACGTTGTCGGCTTTCCGGCATGACTTCGCGGCAATGAAGTTCGCGACCTGTTTGATGCTGTCACGTGATTCTTCAATTACCCGCCTCACCTCATCTGAACGATGAGATGAAAAAGGCTTCGCCAGCCCGGCACCCAAAAGCGAGCTGACTTCCTCCAGCTTCGGAATATCGACTGGCTCCGGGTGAATCAAATAGAAATAGGCCTGAATAGACAGGAGGAAAAGAGCCACCGCTGTAATCATGGCGATCAGGGAGTGAAAATGTCTGTGTTTATGGACATGAAACTCTTCTTCGATGTCATGCGTTTTGTGGGTCATTGGCTTTACTTTTTAGTGACCTGCAGACTGAAATCCAGATTGTCGGCCCGACTTGTGATTGATCCTGATGAAATTGCGGAAACACCGGCAATGTTGTACTTTGTAACATTACGTTCGTTGATGCCACCCGATAACTCCACAAAAATTCCCGCCTGAGTTAAAGGCTGGATTACTTTTCTGATGTCGCGCGGCGTAAAATTATCAAGCATAACTACAATTCCGTCCCCATCACGTAGGAGTTTTTTCAGTTTTTTGTAAAGTTTGAGAAATTTTTCCACTTCGTCAGGCGATTCGAATTCAATTTCTACAAA
>JAZDNJ010000044.1:0-2005 GCA_043800105.1 Patescibacteria group bacterium | reverse complement strand
GGCCTGACGCACATCAGGATGATCGTGCCGGCTGCCAGTAGTGAGAAACTGATCCCGGTAGCATACTTTGCCTTTATCCGGTCGCAAAGCCAGCCAAAAATAAATTTGCCGACAGCGCTGCCGAGACCGTAACTGGTCATCGCTGTGGCTGCCTGTGCTACGGGAAAGCCGATATCCTGAAGATACGGAACCTGACTATGGAAAACACCGAGAGAACTGTGCCCGCTGATAAAAAAGGTCAGGGCAATCAACCAGAAAGCGGAGGTTCCGAAAGCCATTTTCAGCGTAAGACCGCCGGATGTAAGGCCCGTTTTCGAATCTTCCTCCCTGGTTTCATGGGGTTTTATTCCATCAGGGAAAAGCCCCATCTCCGCCGGCTTTGTTCTCAAGACGAACAATGCCAGAGGAACCTGCATCCAGGTGATCAAAGCGAGAGCCAGGTAAGATGCCCGCCAGCCGAAATCGGGCATGATAAACGTCCCGATGAAAGGCCCCAGAACCAGAATGCCGGCGCCGATGCCGGTGGACATGATACCGATAGCCGTACCCCGGCGTTTTTGGAACCAGTTTGAGACGACCGTGCTTGAGGGCACCTGCGCCACTGCCGCCATGCTCACGCCGATACATGTGTAGGCCGCATAAAAATGCCAGATATTCTCCAGCCAGTAAAGGGAGGCCAGACCGAGTCCGGCGACGGCGGAACCTATGGCGACAACCCCCCTTACGCCATAGCGGTCGACAAGGCCGCCTATGAACGGAGCGGATATACCGGTCAGAAGGTAGAAAATGCTGAAGCCGAACATTATTTCACCTCTTCCCCAGTCAAAACCCGCTTGAAGCGGTTTGACAAAGAGGCTGAAAGCGCCCACCCCACAGCCGCCGAAAACGAAAACGCCGAAAAAAGCAACGGCCAGCACCCAGTAGCCGTAGAATACCTTCGAGCCATTTGAAGAGATTGAATTTCCGAGGCGGTTCGCCATATCCTATATTTCCTGTAAATTGATCCGTTCCACACGGGGTTGACCCGATCTATCCCCCGGTCGATATTAAAAATGACAATTCACGGGCCTATAACATATTAAATTGTTTGCCACAATCAGTAAGTATTGATGGGGCCTAAAATGATGCAATTGATAGAATTGACAAAGGGCTGCTTCGTCGGTTACAGACAGAAAAACGGAAGATTATTTTAGTGCCTTAAGAGTTGAATTTTGCGCAAAATGGCAACAATTTTTCACCACGAAGACACGAAGAGTCGAAGTTCACAAAGAAGTGAATTGACTTTCTTCGTGTCTTGGTGTCTTTGTGGCAGGCTTTCGGTTCTGGCTTGTCCAGGTTAGGACTTGTGCTGAATCTCTCTGACAGGGATGAAATTTTCTTCGGAAGTTGAAACTTTAATGCTATACAAGGAGGTACAATCATGGAAAAAGATGTTCGCAAGCTGATTGGAATCTGCGGGCTTTACCGCGGCACTTGCCCGAGTTATCTCGCCCACCGGAAAAACGATGTGGAAATGCTGGAGAAAATGTCACGGGAAAGGGGATATTCCATCGAAGAGCTTCGTTGCGACGGATGTCTGTCGGACAAAGTGGCGCCCCATTGTGTGGACTGCCGGCACGGATTTCGCAAGTGCGCGGCGGAGAAGCAGGTGACATGGTGCTTCGAGTGCACCGACTTTCCCTGTCGGCGGCTCAGGGATTTTACCAATGTTCATGTCGTAAACGGCATCTCCCACCATGAACATATTATCGAAGAAGACGAGTACATGCGGGATCACGGCATCGAGCCGTGGGTGGAAAAGCAGGAAGCGGCCGCGAAGTGTCCGGGGTGCGGGGAGACGCTCTACTGGCATGTCCGTGAATGCGGAAACTGCCACTCAAAAGTTCGCTGATCGTCATATCCTTCAGGACGAAGCCCAAAGCAGGGGTTGGTTCTAATATCGGCCACCCGGATTTCTTCCTGATTTCCTGATTCAATTTGGAACTCAGGAAATCAGGAAGGTAGT
>JAZDNJ010000041.1:0-10248 GCA_043800105.1 Patescibacteria group bacterium | reverse complement strand
CGGAATGCGAATAAATGTAATCAATTGGCTGATCCACGCAATCTTCAAGCATCTGCAGAAAATCCCCCTTCGCAATAATAATATTACCGCTACGACCCCCGGATTCGCCGCCTTTTATATTTGCATTTGCCATCATTACGGCAGCGTTACTGATGTCGACGCCGATTACGTTAACGCCGGCAGCTGCAATACATTTTGCATCCACCCCCCTGCCGGAACCAAGATCTAATAATAATTTCTGTTCCGGATGTTCGGTTTTACCACTTTCTTCCCCCCTTATTATATCTGCAATACGCTGCGCAAATACATTCGGCTGTTCACTGGCAGAGGTCGATAGGTTCAGGTTTCCAGCGTTGTGAATATCTTCCCACCTCTGAGGCGCTGATATACTCAGTCCATTAAGAAGTCTGACAATTTGTTCGTGTGCCTCTAACGTATTTTGCTCATACAGATTACTAATCCTCCTGAATATTTCGCTTAACTTGTGAGCATATTCCTCTACGGATTTTGCCGGGTCTCTATTGACTGTCCTGCCTTTTAGTATCCCGTTCATCTCCCCTCTCACTTTTTTTACCCTTGTAGTTCCTACGCGGACAACAGGCCTAGGGCCGCTTTCTAACTTCGCCCGGACTTTTTCCCTATCTTCAGAGTCACCTTTCCTGCGGATTCTTTTGGTGACTGAAGCCGCGTTCATAATGGGTAGTCTATTTGGCGCCATTGGTGTGGAATGAGTCCTGCCAGCAGCGGCCACTATAACCCGTGTGACAACGTCCCTTACCCCTGCTTTAACAATAGGTCTTAGAATAAGGTCGCTTTCAGCTTCAGCTAATGCTGATGCCGGCTCTGGTACCTCGCCAAATTCTGAGGGAAGACGATTTCCGTCCCTGTCTTTATCCATGTTAGCAGTGTCGTGATTTATTGGTGGCTTTGATGAACTTCTCCCGCCTTGCATTGTTAAAAATTATGGCCTTACACTTTAGTAATACCATTTTTCTATATGCATTGTCAATATCAGTCGATCACTTTCCAGCGCACTTCTTTTTCAAGGCGTCCTTTTACGGTAAAACCCGCGGCTTTTGTGTGCCCGCCTCCGCCATAATCCGAAGCGATCGCAGACACATCAACCTCGTCATTCAGCGTTCTTAAGGAACCTTTTACAACCCCCTGTCTTTCGGTCAGAATGACACTGTAAAGGGAATCCTGAACCGCGTTCACGTAGTCCACAACTCCCGACATTTCATCGTAGGCAGCCCCGCATTCGTTAAAATCCTTTTGAGTGACCACTGACATAGTCACACCATCTGAAGTCCTATAAGTATTTTTTAAAACCCTGCCCCAAAGCCGCATGGTCGAAATTTTGGTGGTGTTGAAGATTTCTTTGGAAATTCCCCTCAGGTTAGCCCCTCTGGCCAGCAGTCTGGCGGCTATCTGAAGCGTTTCTGTATCAGTATTGGAATGCATGAAGCTTCCCGTATCAGTATAAATGCCGGTCAGGAGACAGGTGGAGACATTCCTGTTTAAAGGCAGATTCAGATCCGTCAGCATCTGGTAGATGATCATGGTCGTTGAAGCGGCCGTCGGCACTACCACATTGTACTTTCCGTAAAGGTCATTTGTCGGATGATGATCGATGTTGACCACTTCGCGGCTTTTATTGAAAAGTGCGGGATAAAGCTCGTGCACACCGGTTAAATGTGTCGCGCCTGCATCCACAATAATTATTAAATCATAATCGATATGATCGATGCCGGTTTTTATTGTTTCGATACCCGGTATAAAGGCAAAAACCGGTGCCGGCTCATCCACACAGGCTACGGCAGGCTTCTTCCCCATTTCAATTAATGTATGGTAAAGGCCAAATGCCGATCCGATCGTGTCCCCGTCCGGACTTTTGTGCGGTATCAATAAGATTGTATCGGCTTTGTCTATAGCCGTTTTGATGGCCAATAATTCATTTTTATCGAGCTTCATATTGTGTTTTTATTAGAGGTTATATTAAACAGTGAAGCTTGCATGTCCAAGTATTTGCGGTGGCGCGGTAAATGAAATATTATGTAATCAAATGGAAAAATTAAAAATCATATTTGCGGGTACGGATGGGGTCGGCGCGGAGCTTCTGCGTAAGATTTCGAAGCTCTTTGATGTCGTTCTTGTGGTGACCGGTCAGGACAAACCGGCCGGCCGCAAACTTCAGCTGCAGCCTTCACCTGTAAAGCTGGTAGCGGAAGAACTGGAACTCGAAGTTTTTCAGCCGCTTGATATCAACGCGGACCTTAGCGTGCGGAGGCTGGCCAACCTGAATCCGGACATCATTCTGGTGATGGCTTACGGCCAGATCCTCAGCCGGGAGGTTCTGGATATTCCCAAAATCGCCTGCCTGAACGTGCATGCTTCATTACTGCCCAAGTACCGCGGCGCGTCCCCTATTCAGGCTTCCATCTTAAATATGGATAAAAAAACAGGCATCAGCCTTATGAAGATGGTGCGGCAAATGGACAGCGGTCCGGTTTACAGGCAGTTTACACTTGGCATCGCCGCAAACGACACGGCGCAGTCGCTTGCCGATAAGCTTGCAAAGCTTGCGGCCGGGGAAGTGCCCCGTGTTCTTTTTGAAATCGAAAGCGGCCTTCAGCCGGAAGACCAGAATGAAGCTAAAGCCACTTACTGCGGCAAAATCTCCAAGGCGGACGGACAGATTGACTGGAGCCGGCCTGCCGGGGAGATTATGGCCAGGATGCGCGCTTTTGACCCATGGCCCGGCTCCTATTCGTTTTTTGAGGGAAAGAGACTGAAAATCCTTTCAGCCGAAACACGGGAAGGCCATTTTTCCGGCGATCCTGGCATGGTTTTGCGGGACGGAATTGTCTGCGGCGATGGCCTTATTCACACGCTGGAATTACAAATTGAGGGAGGAAACGCCCAGTCACTGCATGATTTTATCAATGGCCATCCTGATTTCATCGGGACCCAACTTAAATAGCAATTAACAACCTTATTCATGAAAAATTTAACTGACCTAACCGATTTTACTAAGGAGGAAATCATTTCGATCATTGATTTGGCTGACAAAATAAAGAAAGAGCCGTCTAAATATTCACAAAAAATGAACGGTAAGACACTACTCATGATTTTTGACAAAGCCTCGCTCAGAACCAGAGTGAGTTTTGAGGTTGGCATGACCCAGATGGGCGGACACGCAATCTATTATAATGTCGCCACCTCGCCCCTCGGCAAGAAGGAAACCATGAGCGATACGGCCAAAACAGCTTCCAGATACGTCGATCTGATTATGGCCAGAATCGGTTCGCATGAAGACCTGGTTGAGCTGGCAAATACCGCCACTATTCCCGTTATAAACGCGATGACCAATTTTTCGCACCCCTGCCAGATTCTGGCCGATCTGCAGACAATCAGGGAGAAAAAGGGCCGTCTGGCGGGGCTGAAACTCGCTTATCTTGGGGATAGTTACAACAATGTCACCCATTCACTCCTTTTTGGCTGTTCCATCATGGGTATTGACATCAGCGTCTGCTGTCCTGAGGGAGCGGATTACGAACCGAAACCAGTTGTACTTGAGAAGGCGCGCTTGCTGGCCGCGAATTCGGGGTCGACCGTCGAGGTTATTCATGACGCAAAAAAAGGAGTCAGCGGCGCGGATGTTATTTATACCGATTCCTGGATGTCCTATCATATTTCGGAAGAACAGAAGGAGGAAAGAATTAACATTTTTAAGCCTTATCAGGTGAATGGAGAGCTTATGGGTTTTGCCAAGCCTGATGCCATTTTTATGAACTGCCTGCCGGCCATGAGGGGTATGGAGCAAACCGCCGAAGTGGTTGACGGTCCGCAGAGTATTGTGTTTGATCAAGCCGAAAACCGTTTGCACGCCCAGAAGTCACTTATGCTGAAGCTTCTGGAAATCTAAAACGCCTTAACTTCTTGGCTTAATTGCTGTATAATGGGCGGGAATGAAATTAAGAAAAAATTATGTCCCCATTTGAAAAATTCACGCCCAATGCCAAACAGGCTCTTAGTATTGCCGAGGAAGAGTCCCGCAAACACGGGCTTCCTTACATCGGTTCCGAGCATCTTTTGATCGGACTTTTAAGTAATCCGCGCTCATTGGCCTTTTCGATTCTGACCGGCGCCGGGGTCAGTCTGGAAAATGTGCGCATGATCCTCCATTCGGCCAGCAATCAGGAGCCTGAAGCCAAAAATGTTCAGCACGGGCTTTCCTCTTATCTCACGTCGATTATCGAGGACGCGGTTCGTGTGGCCCACAAATACAATCATCCTTTTATCGGCACCGAGCATCTGCTGCATTCACTTGTTTCGCAGGGCAAGTGCGCGGCCACGGTGATTCTTGAAAACATGGAGATTGAGCCGAATGACTTCAGGAAACAGATCGAAGAGATGTTTGAACAGATGGCCAACGCCAAAAGCAAGGATACCCAGCAGATCAATACTTCGCTCGATAAATTCCTGCGCGGCCTGCAGGGGGTTATTTTTTCGCCGGGCCAGACTGACTATTCCGACGCTTTCGAGCATAAAGATTCATCCATTCCCGGAACCGGCGGCCCTTCGGAAGTGAAACGCGGGGGAGGCAAAAAAAGCAAGACGCCCGCCCTGGATTATTTCACCACCAATCTCAATGACAAGTGCCGGAAAGGGCAGATCGACCCAATTATCGGCCGGAAGGATGAAATTGAGCGCATGATTCACATTCTCAACCGCAAGACCAAGAACAATCCGGTGCTCATCGGCGAGCCCGGAGTCGGAAAGACGGCGGTGGTGGAAGGGCTTGCTCAGGCCATTGTGGCCGAGCAGGTGCCTGACAGCCTGGCTAACAAAAAAATCCTCTGTCTTTCGCTCAGCAACGTGATTGCCGGCACCAAGTACCGTGGTGAATTCGAGGAACGCATGAAGAGCATTATCGATGAGGCCACCAAAATTGACAACGAAATAATCCTTTTTATTGATGAAATGCACACGCTGACCGGCACCGGCTCGGCTGAAGGCAGTATGGACGCGGCCAACCTGCTTAAACCCGCTTTGTCGCGAGCCAGCCTGCAGATCATCGGAGCCACAACAATCGATGAATACCGCAAGAATATCGAAAAAGACCGCGGGCTTGAAAGGCGCTTTCAGCCGGTGGTCATCGGCGAACCCAGCACGGAAGACTGCGTGAAGATCATTCAGGGCCTTCGTTCTGCTTATGAGGCATTTCACAATCTGGTGATTTCCGACGAAGCCATCAAAGCGGCCGTGAACCTTTCCCAGCGTTATATCACCGAACGTTTTCTGCCCGATAAGGCTATTGATCTGGTCGATGAAGCCGCCGCCCTTAAGGGTTCGCGCTCTCAGACCGTCACTCCCGAAATCCAGGCCAAGAAAGATGAGATCATGAAAATCGAGAAGAAAATCGAAAAAGAGGTGCTGGCACAGGAATATGAGAAAGCTTCCCGATTGAAGGAAGAAAAAGAAGGCATCCTGAAGCAAATTGAGGAAATCAAGATCACCCAGCAGAAGAAATCGAAGCAGATCCGGATCACCGAAGAGGACATCGCGGTGATTATAGGCAAAATGACCGGTATTCCGGTGACCAGGATCATGAAGGATGAAGGCAAAAAACTGGCGCATCTGGAAGACCTGCTGCATAAGTCAATCATTGCCCAGGATGAGGCAGTACACGAGATTTCCAAGTCCATCCGTAGGTCCCGCGTGGGCATCGCCTCACCTAACCGTCCTATCGGTTCCTTTATTTTTCTGGGGCCTACAGGCGTCGGAAAAACGGAACTGGTGAAGACGCTGGCCCGGGAGGTTTACAACAATAAAGACGCGCTCATTAAGATCGACATGAGCGAATTTATGGAAAGGCACAATGTTTCACGTCTGGTGGGCGCCAGTGCGGGCTATGTGGGCTACGAAGAGGGAGGCCAGCTGACCGAAGCTGTCCGGCGCAAACCTTACTCGGTCGTGCTGTTTGATGAGATTGAAAAGGCGCATCCGGAATTTTTCAATATCCTCTTACAGGTATTGGAAGACGGTTATCTGACTGACGCGAAAGGCAAAAAAGTCGACTTCCGGAACACGATTGTTGTAATGACCAGTAATCTGGGCGCCAAACAGCTGACCGATGAGGCCACCAAGATCGGCTTTGACATAAGCAGCGATAAGCTTAAACAGGCTGAAACTGATTTTGAGGACCGCAAAAAGCAGGTCTTAAAAGAGCTAAAGGACCATTTCCGGCCTGAGTTCCTGAACCGTGTTGATAAAGTCATCGTCTTCAGGCCGCTGACCAGCGAAAACATCGAAGAAGTGGTGAAACTCCAGATGAATGAATTCAATGAAAGGCTCAGCGATAAGGGCATTGCCATCGAAACCAGCCCTGCCGCCATTAGTTTGCTGGCCGAAAAGAGTTATGACCCAAAATACGGCGCCCGACCTGTCCGCCGGAAGTTACAGGATTTAATTGAAGACCCGATTGCCGAAAGGATTCTGGATGGCAGTTTCCCGGCCGGCACCCTGATCAAAATTGACCGCGTGAAAGACAAGGATGAGTTTTCTTTCACTCCCGACAAACTTGAAAAATCCAAGATACAGGTAAAAGTCGCCCCCGCGAAAGGAAAACTTAAGACTAAAGCGTAAGTATTTGTGATTTTTGATTTGTGATTTCTTTTAAGAATCACAAATCTTAAATCAAAATTATTAAAGTCCCAGTTGTTTTTTGATGTCTTCGGCCTTTTTAGCTTCCTCGGCCTTTTTGGCCTCCTCTTCTTTCTGAGCCTCGAGGTCCTGCCAGGAACCGGCATGCTGTTTTTCAAGTTCGGCGATCTGATCGGCGTGCTTTTTTTCAAGTTCCGCGAACTTGCCCTTTTCCTCCTCAAAAATCTTCATCAGTTCATCGATCTTGAACTGCGACAACTGAGGAATGGCCTCAATAATCTTTTTCTTTTCATTGATAGTCAGGGATATTGACCCTGCCAGGAGTTCCAGGAATTTTTTTTCGTCAAATTTGGTATTGGGGTGAGCCGGAATCGGAATGCTTAAAAGAGCCTGAGAAGCCTGCTGATTCTGACCAGCGTTTGCCACCAGGCCGCTGACATCCACATTCTCTTCCATGATGCCGGAAAGATCTTTTTGGCCTGCCTGACCTGCCGGCGGCTGAGCACCTGAGGGCTGTGCACCCTGCCCGCCCTGCTGAGACGCGGGGTTTTGTTTGGTTGGATCTTGTGGGTCGTTCATGATTTTTTCATTAATTTCAAACTTTAGCGTACCACAATGCCGTTATTGACGCAAATTATTTGAATTTGAGTATTTGCCCCGGAAAGCCAAATGCGATAAGGTAACGGCGTAACCATGACTCATATGATTGATGAAGTACGCAAAAAAATAGACAAGCTGGACGCGGAACTTGTCGGGCTGCTTGCCCAGAGAATGTCTCTTTCGGTTCAGCTTGGCCGTGAGAAAAAGGCGGCCGGAATGGCAATTCATCAAAAAACCCGTGAAATGGCCGTTCTTGACTCGGCAAAGCTCCTGGCCGATTCGCTTGGACTCTCCGAATCCTTTGTGACTGATATTTATGCTCTCATCTTAGCCGAGAGCCGACGCCTGCAAAACCAAGTCTAATTTGAATTTTTCTTAACATTTTCCAGGCTTTTAATCAGTTCTTCGACAGCCTTTTTCCAGGTAAATTTTTTGGCATGCGCGAAACCTTTTTCGATTAACTTACTTCTGAGCTGATTGTCCCGGTAAATTTCGTGCATGGCATTTTTAAGTTCCTTTAGTTCGCCGGGATTCACGAGCACAGCCGCATCTCCCGCGACTTCCGGCATGGCTGTTGCGTCCGAAGTGATCACCGGAGTTCCGCATTGCATCGCCTCCAGGATAGGCAGTCCAAAACCCTCGTAAAAAGATGGATATAAAAAGGCCAGAGCATGCTGATAAAGAAGCGCTTTATCCTCTTCATCGATAAATCCGGTCAGATGGATGTCGGGATGTTTTTTTAATTTCGTTTCGCTGAAGATTTCTGGGTGCTTTTTGCCGGCGATCACAAGGTCCACATCCACTTTTGTATCCTCCTGCCAGGCCAGATAAGCCTCGATGATGCCAGCCGTGTTCTTTCGGGGTTCCAGAGTGGAAAGACACAAGAAGTAGTTATCCGGCAAACCGTATTTCCGTTTTATCAGTTCAAAACTTTTTGGCAAATCGAGGGGCTTCAGGCGCTCTCCGGCTGCCTCGTAGATGACCTGGATCTTATTTTCACCGATCTTATATTCTTCAAGCAGCCGGCTTTTGGTGAACTGGCTGACGGCGATAATGGCGTCAGCTTCGGCCGCTTCTTTTCCCGGGCGTAAAATCCGGTGCCAGAGCCTTGTTTTAAGGTTAAAGGAATATCTGAAATCCTCAAAGGAAAGGTCGTGGAAGGTGATGATTTTTTTACACTTCTTCGAAACCGGAGCGGGTCTTGGATCCGGAACCCATAAAACGTCAATCCTGCCTCCCTGCAGGCAGGCCCCTCTTCCGATCAGTTTATCGAGTTTTGGCCAACGGAGGAGGCTGAGGGAAAGATTAAAGAGCTTATTCGGAATGCGGGTGCGCACCAATTGTACGTTTTCCGGGATTTTCGGAAAATGGCTGGTATCGATCTTTTTGAAAGCGTTGTACCAAAGGACGAAGCTGTGTTTGGTCTTCAGCTCAAAAATCGCCTCCAGCATGGACTTGATATAAACCTCCACGCCGCTTACTTTTCCGGCCATTAAAGGACGAAGGTCGATGGCTATTTTCATCTTACTAATTCTAGCGGGTCGCTAAAGTTTTTCAAGGATTTCGGTGAAATCGATATCCGCGATATACTTTTTTAACCGATCATACATGGCGATCCTGTCCGATTCAGAAAGGTTTGCTCCTGAGTAGTGTCTCAGCGCCCGAATAAGCCCTTTTACTTTCCGGACCATATTATTGTAAGGTTCACTGTGAACGATTCCCGCATCGGCAGATACTTCCTTTGGGTCGACTAACTGACCCAACCTTTGTGAACGGCTGAGAAGATTCTCGATTGTGAGTGCCATCGGCGACGCCGCGATATCACGCAATATACTCTCCCGCTCATCCTGTACCTGAAAGACTTTACAGATTACCTGAGCGCTTATCGCTGTATCGCGGACCAATCCTCTGTCCCCTGCGCCAAACCCGGATTCGATAGCCCGCATTTTCGCCTGAAGTTTAGCGGCATACTGACTGAATGGTCTCACTGTCAATTTATGAAAATCAGGCACAAAATTAATTCTGCGCTGAACGGCTTTTTCACCACCATCCTGCTCAAGCTCCTTGCGAATACCAGGAAAAGCAGTCTGCGCCCGTTCCATTACTGATCTTCCTTCATTGATTTTTTTACTCAGAATTTTTTTGTCATGTTCAACAAACCCTGACTTTCCGAAAATCTGATGCAGTCTGCTTTTGAGCCTGTCCGCCGCTTTCACCATACGCGCGCAGGAAACGCCGGGATTGTGACGGTCCAGTTTATCCTTTATTCCCTGAACTTCAGTTAGAATATCAACTGCCTCTTCCTTGAATTCATTTATCACGCCGCCAAGAACTTCAATTTCATCACGTATTTGTTTTTTTATGTCATTTATTGCCGGGTCATCCGCACACTTTCCTACAAGATCACCCTGAATCCCGGCAATTCTTGCTTTCACGCCTTCAAGTTTCTCATCTTCACGGTCATAGCCTGTTTCAGCATGGATAGCCATTCTGTGCGCTTTGTATACACTGTCATACACCCGCATTGTTTTCCGCTCTTTTCCTTCTTTTCCGTTACCTGAATAGAAAAAGAAGAATATTTTGCCGTCGTGCGCTTCGTCATATCCTTCCGGTACCATGGCACGGTGAGTTTGCCTGCCATAAACTTCCATTGGTTTTAAGTGCATAAAAATATCACAAACCTGTGGCGTGATTTCCGCTTTTATTTCAAGCTTTTCAAATTCGCTAAGCCCTTCCGGATCAGCCAGACTGAATGCTTTGACAAACCAATCCGGTATGCGGTCAGGAGCTACAGGACACGCATGAAGAGGAACCTCGTCGTATCTTTTGCGGGTAAGTTTCGTTTTCGTATTCGGAAAAATTCTTGCTTCGGCAGGAGTGAAGACGTCCTGGTAGGTTTTGAAGCGGGAATTTACCATACGCCAGTCATTTCGGTGGCCAGTCTGAATCTTGGCGGTAAATTTTTCAGCGCTGTCTGAACCG
>JAZDNJ010000026.1:0-7882 GCA_043800105.1 Patescibacteria group bacterium | reverse complement strand
GATGGCAACTTCAAATTTACGCCGGCAGAAGGCGAGGGGATTTATTACTTTACCGCGGTGCTGGAAGACAACCTGGGCAACAGATCCGCCGCGGCGTCCGGAGACGGAATGCTGAAAGTGCAGTACTCAGAACTGCCATTTGCGGCAGAACTCAGCAACTTGCCCGCCCCGATCAGTGAAATTGGCTCAGCTGACATTAAGGTCGGCGGTAAAGATATCACCGCTTACAAATACAAGCTGAATGACGCTGAGTACAGCGAAGAAATACCTGTCACACAGAATATTGTGCTTACGGATTTGCCGGAAGGAGCATACTTCCTGGAAGTTATTGGCAAGAATTCCCTTGAACAGTGGCAGGACGTGGCCAAGCCTACCAAATACTCCTGGATAGTCGCTTTCCCTGAGGAATTGCCTCCTCCGGTTGCTGAAGAAGGTGAAGAAGAAATCGAAGAAGAAGTTCCGGAAGAAGTCGCTGAGGAAGAAGTCGCTGAGGAAGAAGTCGCTGAGGAAGAAGTCGCTGAGGAAGAAGTCGCTGAAGAGGGTGAGCCGGAAGAACTGATACCGGAAGTAACTCCGGCGGAACCGGGAATCCATTACGCCCCTGACGAACTCAAAGAAATAGCGACAGCGTTAATCACACAGGAGGGAGCCAAAAAAATACCTTTCTTAATCGGCCTGCCAGGAGATGAAGAAGAAAACACAGCCCGACTCGGATCGTGCAGAAAAAGATATCCGGGTATTCCTTTCGGCTCCCTCAGTCTGGACTGGGATGATGATGGCATATCAAACAGAACCGAGTGCTACCTTCTAACCGACCCGACCAAAAAAGATACGGACGGTGACGGATGTTTTGACGGTGATGAGATAAATCAATTCTTTACCGATCCATTAAATGGAACAGATTGTAGTCCCGGGGAAAGACTCGGGGTTATATCCATCAGTAATCCTCAGGACGGCTGGCTAATCAATGAATTGGAAATAACCGGCCTGACGCCCGATACAACAAGCTGGGTGTATTTTGTTACCTTTCCGGTGATCGATAATGTGGTAATGAGCGAACAGGCAATCGAACTCGGAACAGTCGATCAGTTTAGCCCTTACAGCATTGAAGGTCAGAACTTCTTCAGAAAGATTCCGGAAGTAGCGCTGGAAGACGGACAGACCTATGATCTTATGGCCATAGGTATTCTGACCGGCGGTCAGATCATCACTTCAAACATAGTCCGTTTCAGTTTTGATTCAGGAATCGGCATTATGCCGCCGATTCCCACCGCGATCGGTAATGTGTCGATTACGGAAGAGCTAAAAAATACAAACATTCATGTGAAGGCCAATAAAGACGGCAAAATAGAAGTGATCGGTAAATCCGAATACGGCGCGCAGGTGTTTGCCGTGTGGGAATCTCTCGTTCTCGCTTCATCGGTACTATCAGACAGCGCGCTGGGAGAATTTGCTATGGAATCCCCACAACGGCTGAGCCAGGAACAGGATCATGTGGTAACACTGTACGCGGTCAAAGCTCAGGATGGCCAAAAACTCCGCTCAGGAAGCGTGGACGTAAATTTCTACATCGAAAAACCAACACCTTTCCCATACTGGCTCATATTGTTGCTTATTCTTCTGCTGCTGTTAATGCGGATGTTTTTTCTCTATTATAGGAGAAGGAAAGAAGAAAGGATAAGACTTCTTCGGCTGCTAATTCGGATACTTGATAACTATTGTAAAAGGAAAAAAGAAGAGGGTAAAAACTATAATTCAGACCCAATCTTCGATAAAATGGAAAAGCCTGACAATAAAAAACAATGAACATTGTCCTCTCCATCATCGGGTTAACCGCTCTTTATCTCCTTTTGAGGATTTATCTTGTTAATAAGCGCAGGAAATATAATCGCAACCTCCCTTCAGTCGTCTTGCGCGTGGCAGTATCCAAAACAAACGAACGGGGCCCCATTGTTGCCGAACAGATCTTTTCAGCCATACACGGAATTGAAAGCAATTATAGTTTTTTTAACTATCTGGCCGGTGAAACGCAGCCCAGAATCAGCCTGGAAATCGCGAATGTAGGTAATAAAATCCAGTTTTTCATCTGGACACCGCGCAAATTCAAGAATGTTATCGAAAGTCAGATCTACGCCCAGTATCCCGATGTCGAAATCGAAGAAGTGGCGGATTACGCTAAACAAAGCTTCAATATATTCCAGGATAAAGCGGAAAAAGAAAAAGTGGTACAGCTCGGAGGACCAGCCAACCCGGAGAACTTACCTGCTGTATACAAAGGCCCAAGCGCTAAAGATACACGTTACGCGGTAACTGCTGAACTGAGCCTGGAAGATCCGGATGTTTATCCTGTCAAACGATATCCTCAGTTTGAAGATAAGCTGACTCGCCTGGCCACTGAACCGCTGTCAGGCATTACAGCCACGCTTTCAAAGCTGAATGCCACCGACGAACAGGCCTGGATCCAGATTACAGTGGAACCGGTTGGGGACTGGTGGAGAAAGCGGGGGCTGAAATGCCTCAGAATTATAAGTAACGGTCTTTTCGATAATATCTTCTGGCTTCACAGGCTGGCTACTAATGTCTACTTAACCAGAGGTTTTTGGAAAAGGCTTCTGCTTACGCCGGTTTTCATTCTTTTCTGGGTTCTGAGAGCCGGCAGAATAGGAAGCTTAAATATGGGTGGCGGTTCCGAAAAAGATCTCGAAGAAGAAGTTTCACGTACTCATGATCGTGAAGATCCGATTTCAGCGGCTGTCGACAAAGTTACCAGACTCACCTTTGGCTGTAACATCCGCATTGTTTATATTCCGCGGAAAGAGAACATCGATCTGGCTGAAGTGAAGCTCAACGAAATCGCGGGTAGTTTCAAACAGTTTAGCCTTCCCAATCTTAATGGATTTTCCGTAAGCCGGCTCAACTCCTCCAACAGCCAGATTCTTAAACGCTACCAACAGCGCGCGGTCATCGACCCAATCATGCTTAATGTGGAAGAGCTGGCCACCGTTTATCACATGCCTTCCGTGGGCGTGGGAACCCCCAATGTTTTTTGGGTCAGTTCCCGCAAACTGGAACCGCCCCACAACCTTCCGCTGATCGGCACAATTCCAGATAACGAACTTAATGTTATCGGAGAAACAAACTTCCGGGGACATCGCGAAAAATTCGGAATCAAAACAGCCGACCGCAGACGTCACATTTACATCATCGGTAAAACGGGTATGGGTAAGTCTGTCCTTCTCGAAAACATGATCCATTCCGACGTGAATACGGACAAAGGGCTGGCCGTTATCGATCCGCACGGCGATCTGGCAGACGCGGTCATCGATTTTGTGCCGTCTCACCGCACCAACGACGTCGTCATCCTCGATCCGTCCGACGTCTCCCATCCTTTCGCTTTCAACATGCTGGAGTACACAGAAAACGCCAACAAACGTAATCTGATGGCATCAGGATTGCTTGGTGTTTTCAAGAAGATGTACGCCGAATCCTGGGGACCGCGTCTTGAGCACATCCTTCGCAACTGTCTGCTCGCGCTTGTGGAATACCCGAACACTTCAATGCTGGGCATCATGCGTATTTTGGTCGACGCAGAATATCGCAAAAAGGTCGTAGCGAGCATCGAAAACCCCATGGTCAAAAGTTTCTGGATCGATGAATTCGGAAAAATGCAGGACCGCATGCGCACCGAAGCGATTTCGCCGATTCAGAACAAAGTCGGCCAATTCCTCAGTTCCCCCATGATCCGCAACATCGTGGGTCAGGTCAAGTCCACAGTCAATATCCGTTTTATGATGGATAGCGGAAAGATCATTATCGTCAATCTGTCCAAAGGCAAAATCGGTGAAGACAATTCCAGTCTGCTTGGTTCCATGCTCATCACCAAATTCCAGCTTGACGCCATGAGCCGCGCCGACATCGACGAAAAAGAACGAACAGACTTCTATCTGTATGTGGATGAGTTCCAGAATTTTGCCACCGACGCCTTTGCCACCATTCTGTCTGAAGCCAGAAAATATAAACTGAATCTGGTAATGGCCAACCAGTATGTGGCCCAGATGCCGGAAGAAGTCCGCGACGCGGTCTTCGGTAACGTGGGTACCAGCCTTTGTTTTCAGGTGGGCTTCGATGACGCCGAGTACTTCTCCAATCAGTTCTCTGAAGAAGTTCTCCCCAACGACATAATCTCTCTGCCCAAATACAACTGTTACACCAAGCTGATGATCGACGGTATGCCGTCACCAACTTTCTCTATCGCCACCCTGCCCCCGCCAAAATATGAAGGAGAGCCGGATCGCCGGGAAAAAATCATCCGCCTTTCCCGCGAACGCTATTGCCGCCCGCGTGAAGTCGTCGAAGACAAAATTTCCCGATGGGCCGAAACCCGCAAATTAGAAGAGGGTAAAAAAGAGAATTTTAAGAAGAAAGAAGAATCCGGGAAAGAGGAAATAAAAAAAGAAGAGCCAAAAAAGGAGGGGGTAAAAAAAGAAGTAAAGCCTGAGGAAAAGACAGAGGAAATGAAACAGGAAGTTCCAAAAAAGAAGCACCACTCAAAACACAGAAGGCCGGGACAATAAACCTTGCACAAGATTCAAGCCCTCCATTCTCTCCTGCGCATCCCGCCTAGCGGGACGCGCGTATGACTTTTTTCTCAATACTTTTTTTCTTGGCACTTTTTGGAAAGTGCCCAAAACACTGGGGTTTTTTGAAGTGAGTCAGCTTTCTTCCATATCCCGGCTACTGCCACGCAAAAAACCCCAGACCCCGATAGCCATTACTCAGCATCTCACTTCCGTTGTTGCTGCAATCACGAACCGCCGCTTACCTCTCGGTAAGCTTACGCAGTGACCAATGGGTTTACCTCAAATAGCATCAACCCAGTTAAAGGTGATGAGGTGAATCTTGTGCAAGGTTTATTGTACGCAATCAAAGCTTCTGTTAGTATAAAGGCTGTCACCCAAAAATGCTCATGGCCAAGTTTTATCTGCTCATAGTCATTATTGCGCTACTTGATCTTTTTGCTGAGTATATCGGAAAGTTGTGGGTATTGGGCGGAAGATCGGTCTATCTGTGGCTGACGGTTCTGGGTTTCGGAGCCGCCGGCCTTTTTTTCGCGCAGTCTTTAAAGTACGAGGGAGTGGCCATTGCCAATATTCTCTGGATCGCCCTCACCGCAATTTTGGTTACGCTGATGGGTTACTTCGTGTTTAAGGAACAGCTTTCGACAACGAATCTCATTGGCATCGGCGTTGTAATTGTCGGCGTAATCTTAATTAACATACGATGAAAAAACCGATTATCGGCATTATCGGCGGCCGCGGAAAGATGGGCAGTTACTTTGCTGATTTTTTTGAACGGAACAAATTCGAAGTCATAGTCAGCGATCAGCGGACCGAGCTCGACAACAAAGAAGTCGCGAAAAGGGCTGATGTCGTGATTGTTTCCGTGCCGATTGATCGCACGCAGGAAGTGATTCTGGAAGTGGCTCCCCACGTAAAAAAGTCGGGCCTGCTTATGGACTTCACTTCAGTCAAGGCAATGCCTATGGAAGCGATGAAAAAAACCAAAGCTTCTTACCTGGGCTGTCACCCGCTTTTTGGTCCGACCGCGAGCATCCGGGGGCAAATTGTTATTCTTTGCGTGGGTCGGGGAATGGGCTGGCATCGGTGGTTCAAAAATCTGCTTGAAGAAAATAGCGTACTCGTCCGTGAACTCACCGCCCGGAAACATGACGAGCTAATGGCTTACATTCAGACCCTCACGCATTTTTCGCACATAGCTTTTGCTGATACGCTCCGAAAATCCGGCATTTCCATCAATGAATTCATCAAATATCCCAGCCCGGTGTACATGATGGAACTTTACATGATGGGTCGCATTCTTAATCAGGATTCAAAACTTTACGCCAATATTCAGCTCGCTAATCCTGTCAACGTCAAAGCGGTTGAGTCATATTTGCGCAGTTGCCGCGAACTGGCGGAGACCATTGAAAGAAAAAAGTTTAAGGACAACGTCGATTTCTTTAAAAAGAACACAGAATATCTGGGGCATTTCGCCACGATCGCGATGGACGAAAGTGACAATCTTCTCAGATATCTCAAATTACCTCAAAAATCCCGCTTTTTCGCGCGAAGTCCCAAGCCAAAAAAATCCGATGTGGCGCTTCTTGGGCCGCCAAATACCTTTTCCGACCAGGTTCTGAAGCGCTACAGGCTAAATGAAAATCCATGGTATGCCGCGTCGATCGCGGAAGTCTTTGAACTGATACTCGACGGAAAAGTAAAGGCCGGTTTAGTGCCGATCGAAAACAGTTCCACGGGATCAATTCGTGAAACGCTGGACGAACTCTATGAAAACGATGTGCACATTTCGGAAGTGATGGGACTTCCGGTCAAATTAGCACTGGCCGGCACAATCAAATGCCAGCTGAAAAAAGTGAAGACAATCTACTCTCATGCTCAGGCGCTTTTGCAGTGCCGTCATTTCATCAGAAAAAACTGTCCTGATGCCGCGCTGATTCCAATGTCGAGCACTACCGCCGCTCTTGAAAGAATGTTCAATGAAGATAAAGAGGGGACAGTTGCCATTGTTTCGCCGGAGGCGGCCGAAACATATCACTTAAAAATCATCAGGGATTCCATTGAAGACGAAAAGGAAAACATAACTTACTTTGCCTATATCATAAAGGGACAGCCAAATAAGCTGAAGACGGACGCTAAAAAAACATCCGTCGCTTTTCACTTCAAAAAAGATTCACCCGGCTCGCTCAACAGCGTTTTGCAGACTTTTGCCGAAGCGGGCATCAATCTGGCTAAAATTGAATCGCGGCCCAGCGTCAAAATTCCCGGGGACTATGTTTTTCACGTGGATTTTGAAGGTAGCGCGGATAGCCAAAAAGCCCAGGCTGTTCTAAAAAGTATCAATGCTAAAGTCGCCAGGCTTAAGGTACTGGGCAGTTATTGATCAATAATCAGGAAGCGGACTCAATTTTCAGGTAAGTGTTGTCCTTATTTTCACCATAAACGTTGGTCAGCTCAACACGACTGAACTGCCCGGAATAATTTGAGCGGATTTTTTTGGTGCGCCCCTTATAAATACGCATTTCCTTAATTCCACCCCATTCAAGGTAAGTCAGCTTCAGATCCACATATTCAGGATTGTGTTTCAGCACCTTGATGCGGAGCCCGGACGGTGTATGGTAAATAAAATCCATATCGCAGGCATCAAATACGCCATCCTCAACTGTTTGGTCATCGCAATCGGCATAATCTCTTTCGCCTTTCACAACTTTGGTGGAGTAGCTATTCGAAAAATCATATTTTACCTGTGACCAAAGCCCTTGAACGCGCTTGGCGACCATTACAATCTTATCATCCACATTGGACATATCAGAAAAATCTTCCTTAAAACTCAGTGTGACAGTTTCACAGGTATTGCCTGCCACCGAAAGATTACGTTTATAAATACTGTTGATCGTCAGATTCTTCACATCCAGAGTATAACGAACCCTTTCAGGCGCACTGTTACAGATTTCAGCTTGGCCAACCACTCGGCTGTATTCCGTTTCAACCACGGCTGATTTAATACGAACCGGTTGGTCATTATCCGCCAAAACGGCAGGGGCCAGTACTAAAGCGAGAATAAAAATGCTTAGAAATCGCGTAAATTTGAACATAATATGGGTCATTTAGATAAATGGTAGCTTATTTTAGTATTATAATAGAATTATGTCAATAGCTTTAGGTCAATACTTCCCCGGTTTTTGTCATAATGACCTGTCTTCTTTCCGTTAATCTTGCGATAAAGTCCACTTTTAAAAAGTGACGCAGATCGTTAAAAAAGCTCTTGTCATCATTCCCCCTGTCAAGAACCCAAATACCCTTCC
>JAZDNJ010000003.1:0-2030 GCA_043800105.1 Patescibacteria group bacterium | reverse complement strand
GGTGCACATTGACGAAATTATCCAGAAGAGTAAACTGAATACCAGTATCATCAATTCCACGCTCACCATGATGGAAATGAAAGGTATTGTCCGCCATCTCGGCGGCATGTATTACGTTCTCTCACGCTAATTATCGCGAATGTTCTCTAATGATCACGAATTGTTATCGCGAAAAACGCGAATGATATGGCTCAACTGATATATCCTGAACTTAGTTATAAATTGATGGGGGTGCTTTTTAAAATACACAGCGACTTAGGCCCTTCTTATACTGAAAAATAATATCAAAAAGCGATTGAAATTCAACTAAAGAATAATCACATCAACTATAAAAAAGAGGCGGAGATCACGCTGCCTTATGAGAAAAGCCAGCTGGGAAAATTTTACGTCGACTTCATTATTGATAATAAAATTGTATTAGAAGTGAAAACGGTAAAATTTCTTAGACCCAACGACATAAAACAGACTTTAAAATATCTAGAAGTATTAAGAATAAAACTCGGAATATTGGTTAATTTCCGAAAGGATAGGCTAGAATATAAACGTGTAATAAACAATAGAATTTGAATATTCGCGATAAACATTGGCGATAATTCGCGTAAATTTGCGAATATTAGCGATCCCTATGGCAAAAAAAGAACTCATTATCGTTGAATCGCCAACCAAAGCAAAAACCATCTCCCGTTTCCTCGGGAGCACGTTTCACGTGGAAGCGTCTTTTGGCCATATCCGCGACTTGCCGCGGTCAAAAATGGGCGTCGATACCGAACATAATTTCCAGCCGCAATACATCATTCCGCGCGACAAACAAAAAACGCTGACAAAACTGCGAAAACTGGCCCTCTCCTCCCCCACCATCTATTTCGCGACTGACGAAGACCGCGAAGGCGAGGCCATTTCCTGGCACCTCCTCGAATCCTTTAAAACCGACAAGAAAAACGTCAAAGAGCCGGTTGATCCGGCTGCGATAGACGCCAAGGCGAAAAGGATCGTCTTCCATGAGATTACCGAAGAAGCTATCAATGAAGCACTGAAAAATCCCCGCCAATTGGACATGCACCTGGTGGACGCCCAGCAGGCACGGCGCATCCTTGACCGGCTGGTCGGTTATGAACTCTCGCCCTTCCTCTGGAAAAAGGTGGCCAAAGGCCTGTCAGCCGGCCGCGTGCAGTCAGTCGCCCTCAGATTGATTGTCGAACGACAGAGGGAAATCGATGCATTCAAGCCGGAGGAATACTGGACAATCGAAGCTGTTTTCCACAAGCAAAAAGGTGAAGCTATTGATATAAAGGCAAAATTATTTAAAGAAGGCGGGAAATCACTCGAAAAATTCGCTATAAAAAATGACAAAGAAGCCGACGCCCTGCTAAAAAAACTTTCAGACGCCCATTACTCCGTGGCAGATGTCCAGGCAAAGGAATCAAAAAAGAATCCCCTGCCGCCATTCACCACTTCAACATTACAGCAGGAAGCCAACCGGCGTTTCGGATTCTCGGCCAGGCAGACCATGATGCTAGCCCAACAGCTGTATGAAGGCGTCGACTTTGGTAACAACCGGCGCGAAGGCTTAATCACTTACATGCGCACTGACTCAGTCAACCTGTCAGAAAAATTCCTGCGCGAATCAAAAGAATTCCTCAATAAGTCATTTGGCAAAAAATACTCTTTGCCAGAACCACGGCACTTCAAAGCCAAATCCAAACTGGCGCAGGAGGCTCACGAAGCCATCCGGCCGACTGAGGTGGTCAATACTCCCGATTCTATACAAACGTTTCTTGATCCGAAACAGCTGAAACTGTATGAATTGGTTTGGCAACGCGCAGTGGCCAGCCAAATGCCTGAAGCGATCATGAATAACGTGACCATCGACATTAATGACGATTCAAACACCTATACGTTCCGCACTACCGGTTCCACCATCAAATTTGACGGGTTCATGAAAGTATATAACCTGGTCAAAGAAAACGCCGTACCGGTTGTCCAGGCCGGCGAACCTCTCGATGCAAAAAAAATCGAACCCATCCAGCACT
>JAZDNJ010000115.1:0-11284 GCA_043800105.1 Patescibacteria group bacterium | reverse complement strand
ATAATGAATGGTATTGAAATGAGTATTCCGAAAAGGAATAACCCAAGGAGGGACCTAAAACTTGCCTTCTTGAAATAGTCTGCCACCACGAGGGCGGTAAGAGCCAATGCCGAGAAGGATAGAAATAGTAAGGTTTGAGTCATGTAAGGTTTTTGTTTTGAATTTTGTAACCTCTGATGTAAAAAAATGGTTAAGAAATAAAATAAGCCCTTTTCCTTTTCACAAGGCAGGAAAGCTGTCATATTGAATTGTATTTTTACGATTTTGTATATGGTTTTCGCTTCCTTGTTTATTATATAATAACATATTTGTAATTAAAAGTCAAACAAGTCAACCCATTTTTCCCGAGTGAGTCAATTGTAAAAAAGAGGGGGGCGGGTATAGTAATTTAGCATTATCCTATAATTCCAACGATTATGTACGCACTTAATCGCGCCCAGCTCATTGGGCACTTAACAGAAGACCCTCAAATCCGTCAGACTCCCTCAGGACAGACGGTGGGGGATCTTAATATTGTTACCAGGGCTTCTTTCTCAACAGGAAGCGGCCAGACACAGCTTTCTTCTTCCTACCACAATGTGGTGGTTTGGAGGGGGCTGGCTGACATTGCTCAGCGGTTTTTAAAAAAGGGGAGTCAGGTTTACATATCCGGGCGCATCCAGACGGATGAATGGGAGGATCAGAGTACTGGCCAGAAGCGCTACAAAACGCGCATAACGGCCGATGAAATGATCCTTTTGGACCCAAAAGTGCCCAATGCGACTGTTGGCGAAAAGTCACTTGTTGGCGGGGCTCTCAATCAGGCGGAGGTGATTGGTAATGTCACCCGCGACCCTGAGCTCAGGCAGACGCCCAACGGCAATAGCGTGGTTAGTTTTGGAATTGCCACTAACTTTACCTGGAAGGATCGGGCTGGTGAAAGCCAGGAGAAAACGGAATTCCACAACATCGTTGCCTGGGATGAGCTTGCCAAAGCCATTCAGGCCAGCTTTAAGAAGGGGCGGAAGGTTTATATCCGTGGCCGTCTGCAGACCCGCAGCTGGGAAACGCCTGACGGCAACAAGCGCTACACGACCGAAATCGTTGCCGAGGGCGCTTTGGCCCTTGGAGTACCTAATGCTGAAATCGGCACGCCTTCGGTGAGTACGGACGTCACGTTGTCCCAGCCGATCAAAAAGGATAGCTATGTTCCCAATAGCAATGCTGAAGTGCCGGCCGTCAATTACGAATCGGAAGTAAAGCCGGAAGATTTGCCGTTTTAGCTGTTTCTTGGCTTAAATTTCAATTTTCCTGTGTAGACGGCAACATAGCGGCCATCTTCTTCTGAAAAATAACTAATACCTCCTTCACGAATTTGGTCATAGGGGTTCCAGTGTATCCATGGTTCATTAGAAAGCCGGTTTTTCAGCAGACCATTCATTACTTTTTCTCTTATTTCTTCAACTGCCCTTTCTCTTGAGCCGGTATGCTGAAGAATATCAATCATGCGATCCTGAATTTCCTGGCGCAAGGGTGAATTGTGTTTTGGTGGGTTTTCAGTCATTTGCAGGACTTAGAATTAGTTTGATTCTATCAAAAAATCTTGTTTTGTCAAATATTACGCGGTTGATTTTTAACCTTCCGGCATATTTCCACCCATCCCTTTAAGCCCACTGTTTTCGGACTTTTTACTTCTGGGGTAGGAAAATGGTCCCAGTGGTAGTTCACGACTTTCCAGAAGTTTTTGGGTAATGTAGTGCCATTTTGAGTGATCTTCATGATGCAGGACATGACTTTTGGTTCCGGATACACGCTGGCTGGTGGTACATCGGCCACGATTTCGATGTCGCCGTATACCTGCGCCTGAAGGCTTACACGGTAACATCGGGGCGGCTGACCCATCAGTGTAGTGGCATATTGTTTGTCGGTGATGAAGATCATGGCGTAGGGTTTGTGACCTTCTTCGGACATGAATTTTCGGTAAAGCCGGCCGGAAAGATGGAAGGGGATGTTGCCCACGAGCATGTAGGGCTTTTGTGAAATTTTGCATTCCAGGATATCGCCTTTAATAAGCCTTATGTTGGGCTTCTGAGCAAATTTTTTGTTCAAAATGCTGAAGAGCTCTTCGTCGTATTCTATAACTTCAACATCATCAAATGAATTTGCCAAATCCTCAGTCAAATAGCCCAAACCTCCGCCAATTTCGACAACTTTTGAGTCAGGAATGTAAGCATCTTGGACAGTTTGAATAAACTTTTTGATCACCAATGAGTCTGTCGTGAAGACTTGTCCGTAGTATTTCCTTGGAATTAAGCCATTTTCTTCAAGCTCTGCCTGGCATTTCTTTTGATCATTTTTCATAGCTTACCCACTATATCAGCTGAAATCAGCTGTGTCTATTTTTAGTAACATTGGTGGGACAATATTTTTTTTACCACCATTGGTAAAGATTTTAATAGCACATATTTTTTGTATGAGCGCAGTGTGTTAAATTGTTATACTTGAATACGATGAGAAAGGTACTTTATGCATTATTTGTTCTTTTGCTTTTATCCCCGGTAACGGGAGAGCTTTGGCATATTCCTATTTGGAAGTTTGAGTTTTTGCCGTCCGATATCCTTATTCTTGTACTCTTTCCGCTCTGGGCCATCGACAAACTGGTGAAGGACAGGCAGGTCAGGATCGGGAAGATCGGCAAAATGATTGCCCTATTCCTTTTTGTTATGGTGACGACCTATTTTCTGAATATGCTGCGTTTTGACTTTCAGCAGATGTTTTCAGGTTTTGTCCTGATGGGACGTTTCGGTATGTATGTGATCGTAGCGGGAATGGCTTTTGATCTGCTGGATCGCGATAGAAGCGGGGTGTTCCGGCGGCTGTTGATCGGAACTATGGTGATTAGTATGGTACTGATTGCGATTCTTGGCTTTCTTCAGCTGAAGTATTTTCCCAGCTTTCTGGATCTCGGGCTATATCTGGAAGGCTGGGATCCTCATGAAGGACGACTTCTCTCCACCTGGTTTGATCCGAACTTTATCGGTGGCTATCTTGCTTTTGTTTTGCCGGTTACGCTGGCGCTGGGACTTTACTTTAAGCGGGACAAACAAGTCAGGTGGGCGGCCGCAATGTTCGCGGTTTCGGTGATTGGTCTGGTGGCGCTGTATCTGACTTTTTCGCGAAGCGGTTATCTGGCGCTGATTGTTTCGCTTGGCATTCTGACCTTTTTTAAATCCCGTAAGCTGCTTCTGGCGCTGGTTATTGTGGCGGTCATCGGTTTCAGCCTGTCGCCCCGTGTGCAGGAAAGAACGATCGAGGCGGTAGACAGCGCCAAGGGGCTGATCGGACTGAATTCCCAAAGGCCCCTTGACCCCACAGCGGAGTTAAGGGTTTATTCCTGGCAGTTCGCGCGGGAGATTATTGCTGATTATCCGCTTTTGGGGGCGGGTTTCGGGCGTTACGCGTTTGAGATTAATGCGAGGGGTCACGGCCTCCTTTCCGACCACTCGTCGGGCGGTTCAGACAGCTCGCTTCTGACCATCTGGGCACAGACCGGTATTTTCGGCCTGCTCAGCTACCTGGCCATCGGTTTTGTGGCGGCGGTTACGGCCATTCGCCGCATCGGGTCCGATGCGCATCGGACGCCTTCGGCGAAAAAGAACGATTTTGACAGCTACCTTCTGCTTGGCCTGCTTTCCGGATTTGCAGGCATGATGGTGCACTCTGTTTTTGTGAATTCACTGCTGTACGCGCTGATGATGGTGTACCTGTGGATCGGTTTGGCGCTGATGGATACGAAGAATTCTAAAGCTGTCTGATCCGTTCCACACCGCCGATTTTTTTTAGATACCCGGCAATTTTGGCGCTGACATACCTTTCCCAGTCCATGCCTCTTGTTATAGCGCTTCTGATTCTTGTGGCGGATACATTCACTTCATGTTCCACTCCGATGACGGTGGATTTGCCTTCTTTTTCGAATAGTTCTTTTACCAGGCCGTTATTGCCCACAAAAACCATTTCAAAAGGAGGCACGATTTTTCGCACGTGAGTGGTCCACTTATCGTCGTCGTTAATATCGGGTACCTGAAAAATTTCACATTTATCGGCAATGCCGGCTTCTTTAAGCGCCAGCCCAATCATTTCAGCCCGTTCTTTGGCAGTGAAAGGGTTGTATTCCTCGTGGTCATACTGGCTGCTGCCAATGGCGATATAAAGCTTATCGACCTTTTTCAGGGCCTGTTTAACAGCGGACAGATGTCCGAGATGGAAGGGCTGAAACCGGCCGGTGTAAAGTCCTGATTTAAATTCTCTTGACATTTTTTAAAACAATGTTATAATCAGACACTATAAAACATTTAAATCTTATCACATCTATTATGACTCAAGAAAATTGTTCCACTCACGAAATGGATCCTAAAATTAAATTCCGCCCGATTGAACGCGCTGAAGATTTTGATTTGGATAGCGCCATGAATGTAGCTTTGAGCAAGAGAAGCAGATCAGAAGCTGTAAACGGGTTTTTGTATCTTGCCGCTGGCGTCAGTAATGAAAAGGAGGCCAGGCAAATGCGTGATCGTGTCATTGCCAAACTGGCATCCCGTGGTGTGACTGGGGAAGAATGGGCGCAGGAAATTATTGCCGTACTTAACGATACCATTGAACGGACCAGAGGTGATATTAAGGCAGTAGCCGCCAAACCCGTTGCCAAAAAGCTCGAGCCGAAGCCGGTAATTCTGAGCAGGGAAGAAAGAAAAGCCGAGAGGGATGCGCGAAAAGCGGAAAAAGCCAGAAAAGATGCTGAAATTGCCGCTGAGCAAGCCAAAAGAAATGCCATGCCCGGTGTTTTCAGAAATGTCACTGTCAGAAGTGAGCTGAGACCGACACAGGCAAAGGCTGAGCTATTCTTTGGTTATAGTAAAGGTGGAACCGAGATCGTGCGCGTACATGCTATTAAGTCAGGAGACCAACGAATACTTGTTCCGGGATCCACTTACCAGCTGCGTGGTCTGAATATGCCGAAGGTTCTTGAAAGGGCAATCAGAGATGCAGGCATCAGTTTCACTCAGGTTATGAAAGAGGCCACCGAAAAGCGTGATGAACTGAAGGCGAAAGAAGAAGAGGCTGCCAAAGAGACTAAGGAGCAGGAAGCTTCCGTCGGGGAAGCAGCCTAAATTATTTTTCCCGGATTATCAGCGGCAAAGTCATATTCTGAATTTCCACGACCTTTACGCCGGCTATCAGCGGATCGCGGTTGGCTTTGATGGCGCGCATCAGATTGTCTAGTTTGGGAAGAAAGAATTCATAATAGCCCTTAAGGCCTTCATAGGCACCGATTTTAGCCCGGACTTCGGATTGCTCTTTTTGGAGTCCGATAAAGCGGCCCAGTTCTTCTTCAGCGTTTTCGCCGTCAAAAATCTTTAAATTCTCAAAAAAAGCGTCTTCCGTCAGGCCGACTGTGATTTCTTTTGCCTGAAAATTGGCCTGCAGAAAGTTGATGACCGAGGTCAGCTCCTGCGATCTCTGAATGGCTTTACTGTTCATAATGTCCAGCAGATTCAGGTAATTATCTAGTGCGTCCGCACGGTTTTGAGCCTGGTTCAGATACTGAAAAATATCAACTGAAAGCGCGTTGTTGATTTGGCCCAAAAGCCTGGCGTCGGTTTGCAGAGTGGAATCGATATTGATCGTCTTTTCACCGAGGTAATACGTGGCCAGCACGCTTTTTTGCAGTAGTCCGGCCTTTCTTACAGGTGTAAGGTGGTAGCCTTTGCTTAAGTCCGTGCTCAGAAGTATGCTGCTGAAGAATGCATCCTGGCTTTTTTTGGTAGTTTCTTCCTGCACGGTGCCGACTGCCTTAGAGGTATCAAGGCCTTTTTCGTAGCCGCCGCCCGGAATCTGGCGGATATATCTGATGTACTGGTCAGTGGTTTGTCCGTTGATTTGATAAGTGGCGAGCACCCCTGACTGGAAGCCGTGAATGTTTTTTACAGTCTCTTCCTGCTTTCCCGTTTCCGGTTCGGAGCCGGTGAAGAAACCGGTTATATTTCCCCAGTTCAAAAAGATGGCGATGGTTATGACCGTTGCCACAAAGGTTACTATAAAAATATCCCACACCTTTTCGGTATGAAGCGCCCTAGCAAGGAGTTTTTTGAGTCTCAAGTGGGATTCTTCGTGTTTTCTTGCATGGTGCCGCACTTGTCTGAGGTATTTTTTGATCACGGGCAAAAGGTATATTTATTCATTATATTATATCAAATTTTTGGCTTACTTTCAATTAAAATGTGTGGTATAACATATAAGAAGTAAATTAACTGTCATGAAGATTGGAATTGATGCCCGTATGTATGGAGTGGGCTTTACCGGAATCGGCCGCTATACGTCCGAATTGATTGAGCATCTGGCCAAACATGACACTCAGAATGAATATGTGCTTTTTATGCGCAAAGAGCCATTTGAAAGCTACAAGTGTCCCAATGACCGTTTCAAAAAGGTGCTGGCGGATTTCCCTCACTATTCTTTTGGCGAGCAATTCGGCTTTAACCGGCTTCTTAATAAGGAAGGGCTGGATTTGATGCACTTCACTCATTTTAACGTGCCCATTTTTTACAATCGTCCTTTTGTGGTAACCATTCATGATCTTACCCTGTCTTTCTTCCCGGGCAAAAAAATGAATCACATCTTTCACCGAATGGCTTATCATGTTGTGATTCGAAGCGTTACAGGTAAAGCAAAAAAGATCATTGCGGTATCTGAACACACTAAAAAAGACCTGACGGAAACGCTGAACGTGCCGGAAGATAAGATTACCGTGATTTACAATGGTGTCAGCGCCAAATTCGGTGGCGTGGAGCCGATGCCCCGGCAGGAACTTTTCAAAGCCCTAGGCCTTTCCAGACCTTACTTCCTTTATACCGGAGTTTGGCGGGATCACAAGAATCTGGTGGGACTGATCAGGGCTTTTACCAAGTTTAACGAAGAAGCAGGCAGGCAATATGAACTGGTGATCACAGGTCCTCATAACCCCACTTACCATGAAGTACCGGATACAGTGAGAGAACTTGGCGTCGAAAAATCCGTTCATCTGGTTGGGCTGGTTTCGGAACAGATCATATACTCCCTTTATCTCAACGCGCTGGCTTACGTGTTCCCGTCTTTTTATGAAGGTTTTGGCCTGCCGCCTTTAGAGGCCATGCAGTGCGGAACGCCTACCATTGTTTCCAATATGTCGGCTATTCCCGAGGTTTGCGGGGAGGGGAATTCACTTTATTTCGATCCTTACAATATCGATGACATCAAAGCGAAACTGCATGAATTCATTAAAGACCCTGCTCTTCGTCAAAGGCTCGTTGACCGCGGAAAAGAGCGTGTGAAATTCTTCAGCTGGGATAAAATGGTCACAAAGGTGCTGGAGGTTTATAATTCGGTACTAAAAAACCCGAAACCCGAAATCCCAAATTAGAAATGGATAGAATTGGAGCAATCATCGGAAAAAGGCTGAATCAGCATAAACTGGGCGAGAGCGCGCGGGCTTCCGAAATTGTGCACCGGGCCAATAAACTGCTTCAGGAAAAGCTGCAGTGCGGTGATGACGAGGTGCGTGCTTTCCGGCTTAAGGACGGCATTTTGTATGTGGGTACGGTAGGTTCCGCCTGGAGCCAGGAAGTTTTTCATCATCAGGAAGGGCTCATAAATGAGATCCGCAAAGCGCATGGCACTAAGTCAGTTTTAAAAATTGTCATAAAAAGTTTGACAAGCAGTTGAAACTTATTTAAACTTGCCAACGCTTGAGAAAAATCCTAATACTCGTTAATCAATCCTCGTGCTAAGAATACGTTTACAGCGTTCCGGAAGAGAAAACCGACCGAACTACCGCGTTGTTGTCGCCGAACATTCAGCTCCCATCAAAGGGCGTTATATCGAGTTGCTCGGAACTTTTGACCCTCTGGTGGAGAAGCATGGTTTTGTGGTGGATACCGCCAAAGTTGAGGCGTGGATCAAGAAGGGGGCTAAGCCTACCAATACCATTGCCCGTCTGCTCAAAGGGCAGGGCGTAAAAGGTATGGAACCTTTTATTGTGGAGATGAAAGACAGAAAGGTGAAGAATCCCAAAGAAGAGCTGGAAGCGCCTGCTGCCTCCGCAGCCGAAGCTGCGCCCGCTGAACCGGCTCCTGAAGCCGCACCAGCTGAACCGTCTCCCGAGGCTGAGAAGAAGGAAGGGGAGGCCGCTTAATTTAAGAATTCTGAATTTTCAATCTTTAATTCATAATCAAAATTATTATGGCTGATGATATTTCATCCGGAGTCGACAAGGACTTTGTAGAATTTGTAGTAAAGTCCATTGTCAGTCAGCCGGGCAAGGTGGTTGTTACCCGCACCGTTGATGACATGGGTGTCTTACTAACACTTCAGGTTGCCAAAGAAGATATGGGTAAAGTGATTGGCCGCAGCGGACAAACCGCCAAGTCCATCCGCATCCTGCTCCGTGTGATCGGATCCAAGGAAAATACCAGAGTTAACATGAAGATCATTGAGCCGGAAGGCGGTGAAGTAAGAGGCGGAGAGCTTGAAGACGAGGCCGCTTCCACAAGCATTTTGGACGATCCGGAACTTGAAGTATAGGCTTTGCGGGTTACTTCTCTATAAATAACAGAAGACTATGAATGGTGGTCTGATGGTCACGCAACAATTCAACATTGTCGACCTTCTGAATTTAGGGGTCGCCATCGCGATCATTCTCGCGGGCGGCCTTTCGGTATTCTATATTTTTGTGGGCGGTATTTCCTTTATTCTTTCCGGCGGTCAGGAAGATAAGATCCGCGAGGCTATACACACCATTCGGTACGCTATTATAGGTCTTATCGTGACTATCCTTTCGGTTACCATCATCAAAATCGTCGGCTTTATCTTCGGCTTCGACCTTTTATCAGTCATCAGCTGGGACCGCATCACATTCCTAATGAGCCAGCTCATCGACCGGATCGTGGGTGCTGGCGGGAGTAATTATCCCGGCGGAGGAAGCCTGCGCTAGCGCTTATTCCTCGTCAGATTCCTTTTCATCTTCCGGTTCGCTCATTGCACTTTGCTGAATGGTTCTCCAGTCGTAGGGGAATTTAAAGTTTTCCATAGCCCGGATCAGCGATGCAAAAAAGCTCCATGGGCTGTTTTCTTTGTAAACAAAGGCATTGCCTTCTTCCCTGGCGCCGTCGTAATCAGCAACCAGTTCGTTTGCGGGGCAGATGGGAATTACGCCGTAATTCATCGCTTTTTCGATTTCCTCTTTACATTCCTCAGTGGCGGCTGTCGCCAAAAAAATATCACTGGCGGCGTAAATCTTGCGTTTGTTTCCGTCATTATCGCTGACAATGGAAATTCTTTTAGGGTGTTCCTTGGCCAGTTCGTTGAAGAAATTCTGGTATTTTTCGGTTCCTATGCCCGTAACGGCCAGCATGACATCCTGTTCCAAAATACCCTGAATTATGTCCTGTAAAATGCCAAGATTATTCTTTTCCGTTAGCGGAAAGGTCAGGCAGAGCAGGGGAATTCTTTTGTCGTAATTCAAGCCGAAATCCTGACAGAACGAGATCTTGTTTTTTTCTTTGTTCTGAAGCATTTTCTTGCTATATTTCTGGTAGATCTTGTTGTCGTAGGCGGGAGTCAGGGTGCTCATAGGTTGGAAATTTTGGGTTTCGGGCCGAAGGAAAAATCAGATTATTCTCATTATTATATCATATTTTTGCCTTGAATAAAAGGGATAAAAAGCGCTTTGTGGTCATCGACGGGAACCATCTGATACACCGTGCGTATCACGCCATTCAGAATCCGCTCAAAACCAGTTCCGGTGAGCAGACGAACGCCATTTACGGTTTTGCCAGCATGCTGATCAATATCATTGAGATCGAAAAGCCCGATTACATCGCGATGACCTTTGACGAGCACGCGCCAACTTTCCGGCATGAAATGCACGAGGAATACAAGGGAACCCGCGTGAAGGCTCCTGATGAACTTTACGCGCAGATCCCGCGTATCAAAGAGATGGTGGAGGCTTTTAAGATGCCCATTTACAGCAAGGAAGGCTTTGAGGCCGATGATATGCTTGGAACGCTGGCCAAAGAAGCCGAGGAGCAGGGGATGGAGGTCTATATTGTGACCGGCGACATGGACGTTATGCAGCTGATTACCCCGAATATCCGGGTAGCCTACCCACACAAGGGTTACCGCGAACCGATTATTTTTGACCGCCAGCGGGTCAAGGAAAAATATGGCATCGAACCGGAGCAGGTTGCTGATTATAAGGCTCTGATGGGGGACACGTCCGATAATATCAAGGGAGTGCAGGGAATTGGCCCAAAGGGGGCGGTTCAGCTACTTAACGAGTATGGTTCTCTGGACGGCATTTATAAGCATATTGATAATATAAAAGGCGGTCTTCACGATAAACTGGTGGCCGGCAAGGAAAACGCTTATTTCAGCCAGAAGATGACCCAAATCGTTACGGATGTACCCAATGGTTTTAAAAAAGAAGACACGGATCTGGAGGAGCTGGATTACATGGGATTGGACTGTTTTTTTGAGGAAATGGAAATGAAAAGCCTGCGTGGCCGCCTGAAAAAGATCATTCCAGAAAAGAAGCAGCAGCCCGAAGCGCAGATGAGTCTTTTTTAGACTGTGCTATAATGGTCGCAAATAGTCCGCGAGGCCATGGAGGTTAAATATTTAAACCAGGAGGAGCTTAAGGTAGATACTGCCTCGTTTTTAAGCTACATAAATAAGCTTTCTGAGTCGATTGAGGCGATGGATGGGGTGCTGAATGTTGTCTTTGTGAACGACAAGTATATCCGCGCCCTCAATAAGGCCTACCGTGGTAAAGACGAGCCGACGGATGTTTTATCATTCAGTTATGGTCCTGATGACCTTTTGGGGGAGGTATATGTAAGCGTCGAGACAGCCGGGCGTCAGGCAAAAGATCAAAAGCACACCCTGGCTGACGAGTTAGTCCGTTTGATCGTGCACGGAATTCTGCATATCCATGGTTATGACCATGAGGATGACGAGGATTGTAAGAAAATGATTGCGACTGAGAAGATGGTATTAGGGAAGGCAGGGGAGGGTGGTGGTATTTTGTAAGTAATAGCAAATTTGACCCATAGAGGTAGTAGTGACTATACATTGTATGGGCTAGTTTAGTGTAAGATTTGCTATATCTCTAAAACAGAATAGCAACACTGAATATTTCTTTATCTGTATAATATATTTGTACAGGAATTTTGGCTTTTTAGCAGAATAAATTACTTTTAAGTGATGTATAAAT
>JAZDNJ010000094.1:0-21193 GCA_043800105.1 Patescibacteria group bacterium | reverse complement strand
CCTGGTCTTTTCCACAATGCATACAAATAATTCAGTCCAGACTATCGATCGTATTATTGACGCTTTTCCTGAACAAAAGCAAAAGCAGATTCGTATACAGCTGGCCAGCACCCTTAGCGGAGTGATATCTCAAAGGCTGGTGCCGGGAATCGACGGAAACCTGGTTTTTGCTTTTGAACAGATGCTTATGACGGATGCGGTAAGAAATATTATTCGCAGCGAAAAAGTGGAACAGATCTACAACGCACTGCAGGCTGACGAAGAAGGGGGTAGTGTCAGACTCGAACAATGTCTGGCCAAACTCGTACATGACAAGAAAATTGCCAAAGAAACAGCGCTCGCTTACGCATCCAACAGAGATTTAATTGCAGTCTTTGAAGACTATAACAAATAACAAAATGGAGACTATTAAAAAAACCGACCGGCTTACCAACATCTTATTTGTCGACAACGACAACACGCTGATACATGATCTTAAAGATTGGCTCAGGAAAGCGGAAGTTGAGAGCAAATATAATATGAACTTTATTGCTGTGCAGGATGCTAAAACCGCTTTAAAGAAGTTAGCTGAAATGAGCATAAATCTGGTCATCCTTGAAATAACTCTGCCTATTGTCAGCGGATATTATCTGATAAACGCCATCAGAAAGCTGAATAAGGATATGCCGATTATCGTTTACACAAAATTAAAGAAGTCACAGGATTTAGCTAAAATAGCCGAATCCGGCGTAAACAACATATTTCTGAAGGAATTCACTAAAGCAGATGAACTGATCGAAGCGATCCGGACAAAGGCGACAGCCGACAACTTAGATAAAGTGGTAATAGAACTGAACAGTAAAATAAGGGCCCTTTCCAGCATCACAAGTCAGCAGGAACTGAAACTGACTCAGTGTCCGCAATGTCATTTGATTTTGGCTCCTGACTCATACTTCTGCAATAATTGCGGACAAAAAATATTCAAAAAAAGTAAAAAGATTTTTGTCGAGGACGCTAAAAAAAACAAGGAAGGGCGTGAAGTGAAAGATGAGGTGAAAAAGGCCACAAAATAAAAGAAAGATACAAAAAATAAAAAAATATTATGAATATCGACCCGCAAAAAATAATTGAGGCACTCAAGCAGAAAAAAATCGACATCAAAGAAATAGATAAGCTGATGGAAGAGTCAAATGAAGGTAATATTCCTTTACATGATTTGCTGGCCAGCAAACACATACTTTCGGACGAAGAATTGGGGAAATTAATCGCAGATATCTTAGGCTTTCCCTTCATTAATCTTGCACAAACAGAAATTGCCGGTGAAATACTCGAATTGATTCCCGAAAATATTGCTCTTAAACAAGGAGTGATTACTTTTCAGATAGACGAAAAGACCAACAAGATAAAGATGGCAACTGTCAATCCCTTTGACCTTGAAATGATTCATGACATCGAGAAAAAAACCGGTCGTGAAGTGGAAGTTTACTATACGACAAAACAGAGTATTAAAAACATTATCGGAAAATACCATCACGAACTCAAACATATCTTCCTGAATCTTCTTCCCGAAAATCTACGACTTGGGGCTGTAAAACAAGTAATTAAAGGGGCGAAGAAAAAGACTAAAGAAAGTGACGAAAGCACTGAAGAGGAAATTCCGATTGTAAAAATCTTTGATGCCATCATGCTGCACGCTTTCAGACACCATGCTTCAGATATACATATTGAATCAACAAAAGAAAACACAATAATCCGATATCGAATTGATGGTGTGCTGCATCAGGTAGTATCTTACCCCAAAATAGTCCACGAACCGCTTATAACCAGATGTAAAATTCTGTCAGGACTGAGAATTGACGAAACCCGCGCCGCACAAGACGGAAGAATTGCCATAAAATTAGACAATGACAATGTGGCTTTTCGTGTGTCGATTTTACCCACTCACTTTGGCGAGAAGGTGGTTATGCGTCTTCTGGTTGATATTCAGGAAGCGGTAAACCTGATTGAATCGGGTTTGGATGAAGAAGATTACAAAAAAGTTATCAGTAACGCCGCCAAGCCATATGGAATGATGATCGTAACGGGTCCCACAGGATCCGGCAAAACTACAACACTTTATAACATCATCAAACTTCTCAATTCAGAGGAGGTAAATATTTCCACTATCGAAGATCCAATCGAGTATGGAATTGAAGGTATCAATCAGGTGCAGGTGAATCACGCGACTAATCTTACCTTCGCGAACGGACTCCGGGCCCTGCTTAGGCAGGATCCCGACAGTGTTCTGGTAGGTGAAATCCGTGATGAAGAAACGGCAAAAATAGCTATTGAAGCTTCCATGACAGGTCACC
Source organism: Patescibacteria group bacterium (assembly GCA_043800105.1). Taxonomy (GTDB): domain Bacteria; phylum Patescibacteriota; class Gracilibacteria; order UM-FILTER-43-11; family UM-FILTER-43-11; genus JAFGTE01. Next base: position 18,863 of record JAZDNJ010000094.1, on the reverse strand, counting down.
TGGTATTCACGACACTCCACGCAAACAGCACTTCAGTCGGTATTCCAAGACTTGTTGAAATGGGCATTGAGCCCTTCCTGCTGACAGCGGCCATAAATTGTCTTATCGCGCAAAGATTGGTTCGGAAACTGTGTATCCACTGTCTTTCAACCCAAAGCTATTCATCGGAAACCCTCAATCTGATTTACAAAGAAAAAAATATCACCTCCCTCATAAACAAGATTATGAAAGCGAATCTGTCGGAAGAAGATATTAAAATACTGGGAATAGGAGATGAATATATTTTCTACAAAGCCAACGGCTGTAAATCCTGTGGCTTCACGGGTTATAAGGGCCGTATAGGAATTTATGAGGTACTCGAAGACAGCGAACCTTTAAAAAAAGCAATCATTGAAGGACTTCCTGCAGATGAAATAGAAAAAGTCGCCACAGAAAACGGCATGTCTATAATGCTTGAAAACGGAATAAAGAAAGCGCTGTCAGGAATCACTTCTCTGGAAGAAATTATTCGTGTAATCAAAAGCTGAAAATTATGCCTGGTGAAGTTCTCTTAAAATTAAAGGACCTGAGCGCGGCGGATAAACCTGAAAAGGAAAATACCGACCCTTTCAGACAAGAAAAAAAGGCAAAGATTAAAAAAAGAAGTCTGATTGAAAGGCTAAATGAAATAGGCACTATCAAGGATAAAGAAGTTGTAGAGTTTACCAGGCACCTGTCCGTTATGTTAAGCGCGGGTGTAACTATTTTTGAGGCAATCAACTTTCTGAAAGAACAAACTGGAAATAAAGTGTTTGCCGTCAAGTTAGGACGGGTTATTGAAAGTCTGAATAATGGGCAATCACTTTCATCCTCCATGAAAAAATTCCCCAAAATTTTCCCCGATATATATACAAATATCATCAGTGTCGGTGAACATTCAGGAACGCTTTCGGAAACCATGCTGGATCTTGCTAACCACCTGGAAGAAAGCGATAACTTTAAAAAAAAAGTAAAGGGCGCTCTGGTTTATCCGAAGATAATCCTTCTTGTTATGGGGGCTTTCATGATAGTGCTTTTCTTCTTTGTAATGCCCAGGATTCTGACCATATTTGAGAGCCTTCACGCCGACATACCCGCAACCACACAGTTTGTGATCATAATTACAAATTTCTTCCGGAATAACATTATTCTGATTCTTCTGAGCATAGCCGGTATATACACGCTATCTAAAATGATAATCAAGAATCCTGAAGTGAGATTCAGGAGGGACCTCATGTACATAAAAATGCTGCTGGTAGGAAAGATTGTACTCAACTACAACACCGCTCAGCTCAGTCAGCATTTCGGAACCCTGTTTCAAAGCGGACTGACCATAGTCAAATGCCTTGAGATAACCAGTACTGTTCTTAAGAACCATGTATTCAGAGATGAAATTCAGTATATGGCGGAAAAAATTAAAAAAGGAGCTTCATTCTCCCAGAGCTTTAAAGATGACAGTGAATTTCCGCCAATGTTCATCAAACTGATCAAGGTGGGGGAAAGAACGGGAAAGCTTCCTTATGTAATTGATTACATGAAAAGTTATTATCAGGGGTTGGTGGACAGCGACGTAAAAAACATCACAACTATTATTGAACCCGTAATTATGGTGCTACTTGGCCTTATGGTAGCCGGACTTGTCGTCACGATCATAGGGCCGATTTATCAGCTTATTTCCAATGTCGGCGTCTAATGAACAAAAAACACAAACATGATATCGGGGATAATAAAAAAGCTTTTACCTTTGCTGAAGTCATGATAACGCTGTCGCTTTTTATGATTCTGGCAAGCCTGGGCATAGCTTCTTACTTCAATTACTACAGGCTGTCACTGATCAATAATGATATCAGCAGTATCACTAAAGTTCTTCACGATGCAAGATTTAAAGCCATGAAAAACCCATACAATTCAAATTACGGGGTGTATATCAATTCGGGCACGAGTGAACTCACTGTATTCCGTGATACCTACACACCCGGTAACAACGAAAATATAGTTAACTATTTGGAGCAAACCGATATAACACAGTTGAACCTGATGCCTAATCCCGGTGTCACCAATGTAATTGTTTTTGAAAATATTACCGGAAAAACTCAGAATTCAGGCTCTTTTACAGTTGGCAAGGACGATTACAGCCGTACATTTTACATTAACTTACAGGGCGCATTTGAATAAACTTAAAATGAAATTCCGGGATAAAAAAAGAGGTTCAAGTCTTGTTGAGCTCATTATTGTGACGATCCTTTTCGCTATTTTTGTGCCCGTATCGCTGGGAATATTTATAGGAGGGAGGAAAATCACCGGCCAGTCCTATATTCAGCACGCGGCCGCGATAACCCTGACTGAAACAACGGACATATTGGAATTCATGAGAAATGAGGGCTTCCACATACTCAGCGAAGGATCATTCTATTTAATCCGTAATCCGGGTAATAATTCATGGCTCATAAAAAGTGACCTGCCGGACAGGGACATTTTCGAACGATACATAACAGTATCCAACGCCCTAAGACACCAGGAAAATGACGATCTTTACTTCGATGGTGACATTGGAGCATCGTATGAGGACCCCAGTACCAGGAAGATAGAAATCCAAGTTCTGTGGGCCCCTGATTATCTTCCGCTGGATCTGATCAGCCGGACATTTTACGTGAGTGACTGGCAAAGTAATTTCACCTATGCATCGGGCTAAAATGAAAAAACCAATTCGTAATAACCGGGGTTCGACTTTCGTAGAATTAGTACTATACATAGGTATTTTTCTTGTCTTTACCCCAATTCTTTTTTCGGTGGCGATAAATTCACTAAGGGTCAGCCGTACATATCAGCTTGAAAAACAGGTTAATGTTGACGCCCAGTTCAGCTCTGAGCGGATTTATGACCTTATTACGGGAGCCAAAAGAATAGATTTGGCTAATTCCAGACTGAATACGGACTACGGAAAGCTTACCCTTATAAATCAGGGTGACGAAGAAATCATAATCGAACTCAATCCTGAGACCGAAAGAATCGAAATTACTGAAGGGGAGGCTACTTCTACCCTGAGCTCACTGGGAAATAAAGTGTCCCGGCTTTACCTCGAAAAAATTCCCGATAACCTGAATGATCCGGAAATCGCGCTTGGCATAAATCTGAGAATGAAAATGTCCGGTGAAGAAGATGGAAGTATTGAGCAGGACTATGTACTGTCCGCGAATTTACAAAGAGGCGATTACGATGATGACGCCTGTCCCGATCACATTGATTTGTTCCCCAGACACCCCGAGTGCTGCGGCGACGGAGACAGTGACGGAATGTGTGATGAACTTGATAACTGTATTTTGGAATATAATCCATTTCAGGAAGATTATGACCAGGACAATGTGGGTGACATGTGCGACATTTCAGCCTTTATTGAGGGGGGCAATAGCGGTAACACCCAAATGCTGGGAGCCTTTAACTGCAGTACCGAAGATGACCTTCTGGCTCTCATTCATCATGAGCCGCCTTTAAATAGTTCCGTTCTGAAGCAGATTCTGCTAAGTTCCTCTCCCCTTTCACCGGCAGTTCTGCAGGCTCTGGTAGACGAACACCCGCTTTTGACCAACGGACATCTTCAGCAGGTATTCACCACCAATGTGCTTATACCCGAGCCCGTTTACAGTAATTTAATGGCTCTGGATCTGCCGCCGGGAATCAGGAATGTAATTTCCCAAGCTCAGGAGGACGCAACAGAAAGTCCATATACAGCAGTTCACAATCCCATTACAAACTATCAGCTCACTTTTTACTCGGATGCTCCCGAAGGAGAGAATTGGACAAACAGGGTAAAATTCCACACACCGGATTACCCGCTCTGCGATAATGGATTTTTGGGCAAAACCGATATTTTCGTTCTGGACGTGCAAAACGGATCAGACGCTATTGACGTGACAACAACAACCACTCAGGGGAGCGTAACAAACACCTTAACCGCTACCGATAACCTGATCGTAAACAGTCAGGGCTTCGCTCTGGAATTCAACGAAAAAGTAGGTAACGCCTACGCTATTCTGATCAGTTCAGATTCATGCGCTAATCAAATGGATTCAGTGGAACTCGACTTCGGGACGAACGCGGACATCTTAAGTCCCCCGACATCAGATACAGAATATGACGCAATCAGATACACCTCATATTGCGAAGGCGGCTGCGACAGCAATTGCGGAGATGTCGGCTCAGGAATCGCCACATCAAATATACTCAGTTCATCCTGCTACAAAGTGGATCTGAGCTATCCGGAATGGTGCTCACATTGGTACACTGTTGAGGATAATGATACAGAACACCCTGCCTTTGTGGGAGGAACGCAGGAGGGCCCGGAAACAGCGTATTACGAAAAAACTTTCAAAAGCATAATAAACGAATTGCAGTTGGAGCATCTGCAGAGCATTACGGTAACGGGGGAAATAGCCTTTCAGAACATCACACAGTTCTTCTGCGACACTCTGCTTAGCAGCTGCCCGATGGAAGGTTCCTTAATCGGATTCCAGGATGTTGCACTGTACGATTTCGCTACGAGTACCTGGGTGAGCATAGGTGACACCAACGCGAACGGGTCTATAAGCGACCAGCAGGCGTTTGAAATCACTTATAGCGGAGCTGACGTCGGAAATTTTATCGGAGGCCCCGGCAACGAGCAGATCAAAGCGCGAATAGAATTTAACTGGAACGGCGTTCCGCCCCAGGGCACAAGCGCCCCCAGTTTTATGCTGATCGATTATTTCACGGTCCATCTCAAATGGTAAAGAAACAATGAAAAACTTTTTGTCCAAAACACACGCCGTGCTTAAAAAATTTATCCCTAAAGGATCGACTTTTATCGAACTCGTGATATATTTGGGCATTTTTCTGGTACTTACCCCGATTCTTTTTTCGGTGGCTATAAATTCACTAAGGGTAAGCCGTACATATCAGCTTGAAAAACAGATTAATTCAGACGCTCAATTCAGCTCCGAAAGGATTTATGACCTTATTACAGGAGCCAAAAGAATTGATTTTGCCAATTCCAGTCTGAATACCGATTATGGAAAACTGGCCCTCATAAATCAGAATGATGAAGAAATCATAATCGAACTCAATCCCGATACCGAAAGAATCGAAATTACCGAAGATGAAGTCACATCCACTTTAAGTTCACTGGGCAACAGAGTGACACGGCTTTATTTTGAAAAAATTCCTGATGATCTGGATGACCCGGAAATCGCGCTGGGGATCAACATAAGAATGAAAATGTCCGGCGCAGAAGCAGAAAGCGTTGAGCAGAACTATGTGCTGTCAGCGAATTTACAGCGGGGCGATTTTGATAACGACGGCTGTCCGGACTTTATAGACGATTTCCCCCGAAACCCCGAGTGCTGCGGGGACAGGGACGCCGATGGCATTTGTAACGAGCTGGATAATTGCATTCTGGAATACAATCCCTTTCAGACGGATTTTGATGCCGATTCCATCGGTGATAAATGCGATGCGCAGATGTTCTTCCCGGGGACAGAACCACCCAGCACATCCACATACACATTAGCCGCCTACAACTGCAGTAATGATGAACAATTGATAGCCATTCTGAATTATGACCCGCCGGTGGAGTCAAAAAAAATCAAGGACCTGTTCATCAGTTCATCTCCGCTGTCTCCCACAGTGCTGAGCTATCTGATAACAAAACAGGAGAACGACGAAATTATGAAGTCCGGGGACTTCAGGAAAATTTTTGAAAAAAATGTGAAATTAAATGACGCCGTTTATCAAAACGTCCTGACCATGACGAACATAAATGATAATGACAAAGATAAGATCATAAAAAAACAGCAGGAAGCTTCGTCGATTGCCTGGCAGGGCGGAGATCAGAACGCCAATATCTGGTATGAGGTAAATCTTGATGACCATGATCATCGGATAGAATTCAGAAACGCCGACCCGCGCCTGGGCGAAAACGATACCTATCAGACCGATGTTTTTATATTAACCACCGATGGGGTCGGAACGCTTGATCAAATCGAAATAAAGTCCAAAAGTGACGGAGAGTTCACAAACTACGTCACCCAGCCCGGTGACAGCTTTATTGACCAGGGCGGATTTAAGATCAGGTTTGACAGTATAAAGGATAATTCATACGCGCTTACGGTTCAAAGCTACTCCAACACCAAATCACTCGAAAAAATCAAGTTTGAAATGATAGGCAGCCCTGATGATGGACATGATGATGAAGACACAATGATCGTCATTAACCCCACCGAAGCCGTCGATTACATCAGCCACCGCCTTGTGAATTACTGCCCGGGAGGCTGCGAAGACGAATGTGAGGACGGCGGTTCCGGAATTCTGACAGGACCCGATTTCAACGATCAGTGCTACAAAACGGACTCTTCTTATCCGGAATGGTGTCATTTGTGGAAAACTTTTAACGATGACGATTCACTAAATATGGCTTACATGGGCGGCACTCAGATAGGCGAGGAATCGCTTTACTGGGAAAAAAACTTTGAGACCGTTCTGTCAGACACGCAATTGGAAAAACTCAAAAAAATAACCGTCACAGGTGAGGTCGCCTACCAGAATATCGCTCAATTTTACTGCGACCAATTGGATTCAGATTGTCCGATGAACGGCAATTTGGTTGGCCCGCAGCCGATTGAACTTTACAACTGGAATACCGGCACGTGGGATGTGATTGGAAACAGCGACCTGGATGACTCCACCAGTGATCAGCAAAAATTTAAAGTGAAATACGATGGCAGTAATCCTCAGCGCTTTGTCGGGGGTGAAAAGAATAATTCGCTGAAAGCGCGCATTGAGTTCCACTGGAACGGGATAGCTCCTGGAGGCAGTACCAACGCTCCCAGCCTTATGCTGATTGATTATTTTACCGTGCATTTAAAATGGTAATCAGGCTTTTCAAAATCTGGCGCAACAAAGGTTTTATAGCCATCCTGAGCTTGCTTATAATTACGACGATCAGTATGATTATAGCCATCACTCTGCTAAAAGACGGCGTTGATAATGCCTCTCTGTCACTCTCAAGTATCTATTATGAGAACGCGAAACTGAACTCCACTATCTGCCTTGAAGACAGCCTGATTCGCATCAAAAAGGAGGAACAGTTCAATCGGAACCTTGACTACACGATTGAGACGGGCCAAAACTGCTCCAGTACAATCCAATGGTATCCAGCGCAGCAAACGGGAACAGGAAGATGGGAAGCGCTTGTGGATCTGGTAGTAAGCGGAACCAGCAGTAATTTCACCCGCGCCTTCAGTTATCAGCTCAAGGTAAAAAAAATTACCGTTAATAACACGGACGGCACTCTGGAATACGTGAATGAAATTGATATTATTTCCATTGAAGAGATTAGCAGCTAATGATAAAAAAAAGACAAAAAAACGTCGGGCTCATAATCAAAGACCACAGTATCTCGGTGGTGGAAGTTGAAGTAGGAAACCATACTCCGAAGATAACCAATTACGCTAAAATTCTTCTTGAAGAGGGGGTCGTGGAATATGGCTGCATCATTCTGAACAAAGAAGGTTTTAAGGAGGCCGTAACCAAATTACTGGCCAGCGGAATTAACGGGCCGATAAACACCGGCTATATTCTGGTTGCGCTTCCGGAAGAAAAAGTTTTCAGCCATCGGATCACAATCCCAAAAGAAAAAATTAAAGATTCCGATTACATAAAAGAAGCGGCTAAAGATTTCATACCCATCGAACTTGATCAGGCGGTTTCCGACTACAAAGCCGTTTACGAGGATCCCAGCGGAAAAAATATGATCCTGAATTTTGTGGCGGCCCAAAAAAGTGTCGCGGAACCGCTTATAGAAGTATTAAAAGAAATCAATTTACAAGTTATAGAAATCAACGTTAACATCAATTGCCTGATTAAGAGCTTTCACAACAGTCTCAATCAGGGTGAAGGAGCCTTTTTGCTGGTTAATCTGGAACTTGAACGGGACCTTCTGGCGATCAATTCAGTAAATGACAACATAACCAAGATCGTATCCGGAGGCAAAAGAGAGGAAATCACCGATAAACTTAAAACACTTCTCAGCCTTCCGAGTAATGAAGAAGTTCAGCAATGGCTGATCAGCGTGAAAAAAGGGGAGGCGGTAACTGAAGATCAGAAAACAAATATAAAAGACTACTTTAGATCTTATATAGATGATCTTCCAAACAAAATTCACCAGTTAATACTGGCCACTCAGGCCCAGGAGCCTCTTGAAATCAAAACAATTTACCTTACCGGGACATTGTCCGCGCTTCCGGGTGTTGAGGAAGCGATTAGCGGTATACTCCCCGAAATTCCTATAAAAAAGACTGTTCAGTTTGCCGAAATTCCACCCGAAATGGAGTGGGAACTGCTTGAGGGCATTGGCCTGTGTATAAATGGCACACTGCCCAACGATAAAAATAATTTTAATTTGCTCCCCGAAACAAACAAGGAGGAAATCAACCTCGCGAAGATAAGCCCTCAACTTAAAATTTTCTCAGCGATACTGGTATTACTTCTTATGGCGATGACCGTAACGGCGGGAATCAGCACAGCCAGAAGCTATCTGAACTACAAAATTTCATCGCAAGAAGTGACGATTCTTAACACACAGGCGCTAAATCCTTACACAGTCCAGATAGCGAAAACCAAAAAAGAAATGGAACAGAGCAACAGTCAGATTCTGTCATTGATTGCCGATTCCGTCCCTGCCAGTTATATAATGCGGGACTTAAACGCTTACAACAGGAACGGAGTCGCAATGGTAAATATTAATTACATCGACAATACATCGGGTGAAACTTCCACCATCAATCTCAGGGCCAAAACAATTAACCGGCAGGAAACCGAACAAGTCGTCTCTGAACTGGAAAATAGCAGGCTGTATCTGAATGTTGAATCTCCTCTTTCTAATCTGGTCGGAAAGGGGGAAAGATTCATCAGCATCAAACTTATTGTTGATAAAGCCAGTGTTACTCAGGCTTTCGAAGATCAATTACATACCGAAACCAAAAGCCCGGGCTTGCCTTCCGTACCCCCTAAGTTACCGGCGCCGCAAACTGAAACCATAATTAACGAAGAAGGAAACGATGTTTAAAATAATTTCCCGGAAAAAAATCATCAGCTTTATTCTTCAGCAAAAAACTCTCAGAGTGACGATGCTTCTTTGTATAGTTTTTGCCATTATAAGTCTTATTCTTTTTGCCGTAAATTCTTCATACCATGGAAAAATTACCAGTAACGAAGGGCAAATTCAGGACGCTAAAATGCAATTAACGGAACTTACAAAAAGTATTAATGAGGAGCGGGCCGTGATCGATCAGAAAATCATGGGTCGTACCTTTGCCCCCTACGATGAAATCGTGCCTTTCATCAGTCTTCTGGAGAGTCTGTTTTCAATCATCGACACAGAATCCGGCATCACAATCAAAAGTGAAGAGAAACAGATACTGATTAACCGTTTCGCGGATTACGAAGTAAAACTGAAACCAGGAGATAAATTTGACCTGTTCTTAAAGGCTCTTGATGAGCTTTACACAAGCAAATATCTGACAAAAATCACCGGCTTAAATATCAATTACTCACCCCGGAAGGAAGATCAGGGTAATATGATCGATGAAGTCAGTCTAAATATACGTTTATATTTTGAATAAAAAAAACCTTGCGCTCACATATAAAAAGACTATTATTAACTCAATCTTACTTAATTATCATTTAATTTAATAAAAATGAAAAATAAAGATCTTAAGGGTTTTACCTTAATTGAGTTGCTGATTGTCATCGGTATCATTGCCATTCTGGCCGGTATCGTTTTGGTGGCTGTTAACCCTGCCGAACAATTTGGCAAGGCAAACGACTCAGAGCGCAAATCTGAGATTGGCACCGTGCTGAGTGCCGTTTATCAATTCCAGACTTCTCCAACCGCCAGGGGGGCACTGCCGGAGTGTACAGTTGCCACTGTCGCTACTGCTATTCCTGAATGTAATGGAGCCGGAACAGGAAATTTTGACGGCGCGCTTGAACTTGGAACGGCCGCAACATCTTATGACTGTTCCACCACGCTTGTTCCTTCTTACCTGAGGGAAATCCCCATTGATCCAACCTCCGGTTATGACGCAACAGCCACAGGTTACTGGATTTGTCAGGATACCACTGGCGCGGTTAGTCGCATTTATGTGGTTGCCGAAGGTACAGAAGTATTCACGGATGATGGCGGCTGCCAGGTCCCTGGTACCACCACTGCCACTATGTGTGTTTCCGGATAATCTCTTCTGACACAATCAAAAAGGCCTTTCCTTCCTAGCTCCGGCTAAGAAGGAGGGCCTTTTTAGTACTCAGGTTAATTTTAAAACTTGCATTTTTTTACGAATTTACTCTAAAATGATAGCGATAATAGTTTGATTTAATCTGAAAAAAATGAAAAATAAAAGCTTTAAAGGTTTTACCTTAATTGAACTGCTGATTGTAATCGGTATCATTGCCATTCTGGCCGGTATCGTGTTAGTGGCTGTTAATCCTGCCGAACAATTCGGCAAGGCAAACGACGCCGAAAGAAAGTCCGAACTCGGAATGATGCTGAGTGCTGTTTATCAATTTCAGACCTCCCAGACGGCAAAAGGCAACCTGCCTGAGTGTACTGTGAACTCGGTAGTCACGGCCATTCCGGAATGTGACACAGATGCCAGTGGTATAGGTATGGGTAACGGCGGTTTCGAGGGCGCCCTGGAGCTTGGCACGGCGGCTACGGCTTATGACTGCTCCACCACTCTTGTTCCTTCATATCTGAGGGAAATTCCGGTCGATCCTGACTCCGCCTTTGACGCGGCCGCCACCGGTTATTGGATCTGCCTGGTTTCATCCGGGCTGTCTCCACGCATATACATAATCTCTGAAGCCACACAGGTATTTTTAGAAGACGGCGGATGTGAAGTTCCCGGCACGACCACCGCGACCATGTGTGTTTCCGGATAAGCTTTTAAGTAGCTGATCTTTCCAGAAAACTTTCAGCCGCCTTTCGTACGCGGTCCAGAAGAATGCCGTTCATCAGGTTGGCGATTTTTAAATCAGGCATACCGGACTGACGCACGCCATATACTTCGCCCGGCCCGCGTAGCCTCATGTCGATTTCGGCTAACATAAAGCCGTCGGTGTGGTCGGTCATGGCCTTTAGGCGGGCCACCGTGTTTTCAGCGCCGGAATTGGTATACAAAAAGCAGTAAGACTGGACTTTGCCCCTGCCAACCCGCCCCCGGAACTGATGCAACTGAGAAAGGCCGAAGCGTTCAGCCCCTTCGATCAGCATTATGGTGGCATTCGGCACGTCCACGCCGACTTCGATGACCGATGTGGATACCAGCACCTGGATTTCATTGGCCTTAAAGGCAGTCATCACCGCGTCTTTTTCGTCGGACTTCATTTTGCCGTGCAGTAAGCCCACCTTGAATTTCGGAAAAACGGTTTGCAGGTGTTCAAATTCCTTTTTGACCGACTTCACTTCATCCAACACGTCCGATTCGTCGATAAGCGGACAGATCACGTAGACCTGCTCCCCTTTTTGTACACGGCCTTCGACAAAACGATACACGGACTGCCGGTGTTCGGGCGGAACGACTTTAGTTTCAATGGGCATTCTTCCGGGCGGCATTTCATTGATGACCGAAAGGTCATGATCGCCGTAAGCCACCAATGCCAGCGTGCGGGGTATAGGCGTAGCAGTCATATTAAGGACATGCGGACTGCCGTGCTTAAACAAAACTTCACGCTGTTTCACCCCGAATCGATGCTGCTCATCGACAATCACAAGACCCAGATTATCAAAATTAACACCCTCCTGGATAAGCGCGTGAGTTCCAACGACAATCTGCACCTGCCCGTTCGCCACAGCGTCCAAAACCTGATTTTTTTCAGCGGTTTTCAGTGCCCCCACTAAAAGCTGAACATTGATTTGTGGGTAGGATTCTAAAAATTTAGTAAGTGAGATCAGATGCTGTCTGGCAAGCACTTCCGTGGGCGCCATAATGGCCACCTGATAACCGTGTTTGACCGCCTGCAGGGCCGCCATTACCGCCACCACCGTTTTGCCCGACCCGACATCGCCTTCCAAAAGCCTCATCATGGGATAAGGCTTTTCCATGTCTTTCAGAATTTCGTAAATCACGATTTTCTGGGCGTTGGTAGGGATAAAAGGAAGCGTGGCAAAAAACTGTTTCACGTATTCGGGATCCATCGGCATACCGCCCCCGGCCTCTTCCAGACGGCTGTCCCGCCACTCTTTTTTGGCCCTGAGCGACCTGAGCTGAAGCAAAAAGAGCTCTTCATAACCCAGCCTGTCCCGCGCCGCTTCCAGCTTTTCCCGCGAACCCGGAAAGTGGATTTCCTGCACCGCCAAAGCCTTGGGCATCAGTTTTTCCTCCTCCAGAATTTCCCAAGGAAGCATCTCCGGCAGTTCTTTTGCCAGATAAAGAAGCGGGTAAATCTTCTCCCTCAGCCATTTTGACGTAATCACGTCATGCTGAGGATAAATAGGCACAGTGGTACCCGCGTGAATCTGCACTTCCTTCGACTTTTCAACCACCGGACTCTGCAAAGTGATCTTCCCATAACTCCACTGGACTTTTCCCGACACCACCACCTCCCGATCCATCGGCAAAGTACGCAGTAAATGCGGCTGATTGAACCAGACCGCTTCAGATTCGTAGCCCGCCTGATCGTAGAACATAGCTTTCACCAGCTTCATCTTCCGGTTTTTAGTGGGAATCAGCTTAATTCCCTGCAAAAAACCCTTTGTGGTAATCACTTCCCCGTCTTTTGCCTCATGAAGCCCCTTAAATTCCGACAGATCCTCGTAAGCGCGCGGAAAATACAGGAGTAAATCCTCCACCGTATTCAGACCGATTTCCGAAAGCGCCCGGATATACTCCTTTTTGGTGCTGAGCGCCTCTGAAAGGGGGGTGGAAAGTCGCATAAAAAGATATTGTATGAGCACTCATTATATCAGAACGGCACACCCAAGCTACTCATCTCAAGACCATTATACAAATTAATATCTCAGTGACAGCAATTTGTACAAACTTGAAAACTAAAATAGCTTAAATAAGCCGTATTTAGAAAAAAACATATACAAATACATGTCTAAAAGACAGCAATTTGTATATATGCCAAAAAGTGCACCCCACCTGACCAAAACTTGCGCCAAGCACGCGGGAAGAAGATAATAAGAACTCCATTATGGACACTCACATCGATCATCTGAACGTGACACCACTGGCTGAACGCCTGCGCCCCGACTCACTCGAAAAATTCTTCGGACAGGAAGAACTTTTGGGCAAACAGTCATTTTTAAAAGAGGCGATTGAAAAAGGAAAAGTGCCAAGCCTTATTTTGTGGGGGCCTCCCGGAAGCGGAAAAACCACCTTGGCCAACATCATTGCACATAAAACAAATGCCGATTTTATTCAGCTCAGCGCGGTTTCCAGCGGAATCAAAGAACTCAGGGATATTATCGAACGCGCCCACCAGAACCGTCGGCTTGGCACGCCGACCATTCTGTTTCTGGACGAAATCCATCGCTGGAACAAAGCGCAACAAGATTCCCTTTTGCCTCATGTGGAACAGGGGCTGATCACCATTATAGGCGCCACCACCGAAAACCCCAGTTTTGAAGTAAACAGCGCCCTGCTTTCCCGCTCACGGGTCTTCGTTTTGCAGAGACTGAGCGAAGAAAACATTCTCGCCATCCTGAATCAGGCGCTGAATGATGCCGAAAAAGGACTGGGCGACTTGAAAGTCAAAATCGACGAAGAATCGCTGAATCTGATCGCCCATCTGAGCAATGGCGACGCCCGCGCGGCCCTCAACACCCTTGAAATCTGCGCAGACCAAGGCCAAAAGATCACGCCTGAACTGGTAAAACAAGTGGTCCAGAAAAGCCATCTGCAGTACGACAAAAACGGCGAAGAGCATTACAACATTATTTCCGCCCTGCATAAATCCCTGCGCGGCGGAGACGCGCACGCCGGGCTTTACTGGCTGGCCCGCATGCTGGAATCCGGCGAAGATCCTATATATATCGCCCGCCGCCTGCTCCGCTTTGCCGCCGAAGACGTGGGCGTGGCCGACAACTTTGCAACCGTGCTGGCCAATAGCGTTTTTGAAGCCTGCCAAAAACTCGGCATGCCGGAATGCAACGTGCACCTTTCCCAGCTGGTTATCTATCTGGCCAACACCAAAAAATCCGTCGCCGCTTACATAGGTTACGGTAAAGCCGCCGATGACGCCAAAGAACACGGTAATTTGGGTGTCCCGCTTCACCTTCGCAATGCCCCCACTAAACTGATGAAGGTTTTAGATTACGGCAAAGGCTACAAATACACCCCCCTGGAAGACTCACACGATCAGGAGTATTTTCCGGAGGAAATAAAAGGGCGGAAGTATTTTTAGTCCTTCTCCTTCGATAAATCCAGCCACTCCCTAACCTTCCCCGGCACCTCACTCAGCTTCATCTGATCAATAAGCACCCCATGAGGCAGGGCCTGCAGGAACATTTTACCGTAGTCTTTTTTAAGTATACGGTCATCCAGTATAACCATGACTCCATAGTCTTTTTTGGAACGAATCAGCCTGCCAAAACCCTGCCGAAAGCGTAAAATCGCCCGCGGAACCGAGTATTCCATAAAACTATTATTAAACATCTCACTTCGCGCCTTAAATATGGGGTCGCTCGGTACATCAAAGGGCAGTTTATGAATAACCAAAGTGGTCAGGGCCTCCCCCTGAATGTCCACGCCTTCCCAAAAACTGTTCGTTCCCAGCAAACACGAATGCGTGGGGTTATTCATGTAAGCCTTCATCACTTTGGCCCGCCCGCCACTAATGCGTTGGGCTAAAACTTTCGGGTCATTGGGTGAAAATTCGTGCATTAAATGCAGGTAAACCCGCTCCAGCGCCCCATGCGAAGTAAAAAGCCCCATCAGGCTTCCGCCAACGGCACGAATCAGCTTCACAAAAAAGTCACCCACCTGATTAATCGAATCCCTGGCCTGCACCGGCCGCAAATCGATTGGCGTAATCACGTAAGTCTGCGTCCCGAAATCAAAAGGACTTTCCAGAATAAGTTCTTCAAAACGATCATCAAGCCCCAGCATTTGGCGGATGTAGGTGAATGGATGCTGTTCCGTTTCATCGGGACTTACCAGTTTTACACCCAGCGTCGCCGAAGTCAGGATTACCGATTTTTTTTCATCATAAAGCCGTCCTTTAAGTTCATCTCCCAGTATAAGCGGCGCCATGTAGATGGTGATCGCCCCTTTCATGTCCGATGTAATCCAGCGAATCAGCTTTTTGGAATCATGATCGTTTTCAAAAAAACTGTGCACATGTCCAAGTTCCTCAGACAGAATCTGAATTTCCTGCATCAGCTCATCGGTAAAATCAGACTGTTCGGGGAAGTCTTCGGATTCGGCCAATTCAAGGGCCGAGGCAAACTTACGCAAGCCCGAAAGCCACCCGCGAATTCGCTCATGAAGCTCCTCAAAGGAGGCTCCCAGGTTCAACCATTCTTCCGAAGCACCTACAATTTTGTCGACCAGAAGATGTTCTATAAAACCTGAATCAGGCACGTTGCGACTGACAAAAAGAACGAGAATACTGAAGAAATTTTCCAAAGCCTGGTCCAGCTCCGGGACCTCGTCCAGAATAGGATCAATCGATTCAAAAACCTTACTGCCTGTAAAAAGAGTGCCGGAAAAACGCCTTTTTAAATCATCCAGATGATTTTTGATAGCCTTGATCGGAATGGATAAAGATTCCTGTTTGATCTCAATACCAAAGGCTTTAGTCGCCACCTCTTCAAAGTGATGCGCCTCGTCCACAACCAGATACCGGTAATCTGGAAGCAGACTGCCCTCCGCTTCCAGATCCGCGCAAAGTAGCGCGTGGTTCACCACGATGATGTCGGCATTCTCGGCCTTCTGCCGGGCCGCGTAAAGATAGCACTCACCGTAAGCCTTGCATTTTTGTGGGCTACAATACTGCTGATCCGCCGAAAGTTCAAAGTCCCAGATCAGGACTTCTTCGCGGCTCAGATGAATATCACTGCTGTCACCGCCCTCATGCCAAGCCTGCCAGACAATGATCTTGATGAGCAGAATAAGTTCGTCTTCCGTCAGCCGCGGGCGCCTTTTAAATTCCGCCAGCCGTCGCAGGCAAAGGTAATGGGAACGTCCTTTGAGCAGGGCCGCCCGCACTCCCGGATGCCCGGTCGCCTCGCGGTAAATGGACTGCAGCAAGGGGATATCTTTTTGAAAAAGCTGTTCCTGCAAATTAATGGTATTAGTGGAAATTACCACCTTAGATTTATTGGCGATGGCCATATTGGCCGCGGCCGCCAGATAAGCGAGTGACTTACCAACACCGGTCGGCGCCTCGCAGATTAAATGGTAGCCCTGCTGAAAAGCGGACAGCACATTCTGTGACATCTTCACCTGCTGTGGGCGGGACTCGGAAGATTCCATCGTCCGTCCCATCGCGCCCCCTTCACCAAAAATTTCATTCAGATCCAAAGCTTTTCTCACTCCACTGAGCTCTGAATCCTGTGCCGTCACCTGCGCCTTGTCAGCTTTCGATTTGGGAGAAACGGGCTTCAGCTCATCAAAAAAAATACCGGCATCCCAGTCGGCCCGAAGCAGAAATTCCCGGATTTCAGCAAGCGAAGCCTTCGGAATCTCGCCGCCCTTCTTCCAAAGCAACTTAAAAAGATCCAGCGTAGCCTCCACATCACCCATAGCCCGGTGCTTGTTTTCATGACTTATACCCAGATCATCCGTCAGCGATTCAAGACTGTAGCTGGGCGCCTCAGGAATAAGAATCTGGGCCAAAGGGATGGTGTCGATGGTCCCCAGAATATCCAGCTTGATTCCTTTCGCCCGCAAAAAACCGACGTCAAAAGCGGAATTATGCGCCACAATATAGGCACCCTTGATCACTTTCTCAACTTCCGCGAAAACATCAGCACGTTCTTTGCCATTCTTCTCCAGATCTTTATCCGTAATCCCCGTAATTATTGTGATAATTTCGGGAAGCTTGTAACCGATTTTAATCAGATCATCGTAACGCGCGACCTCTTTTCCGTTTTCATAACGGACCATCGCGACTTCAATAATGTCATCACGCTTAGGATCGATGCCGCTGGTTTCCAGGTCGAGTACGACAAAAGGTTTGCTGAACATGCCAACATAATACCACCGCGAACCGGTATCCGCTAACCGCCTTACCTGACTCCTTTCAGAATGCTCTTCAGCAAATTAGCGGATTTTTTGAGCTTTCCAAGTTCGGCCTTTGTCAGCGGCGTTTTCCAGACTTTTTCGACACCCTTCCGGCCGATGCAGGCAGGCACACCCACCGACATATCATTGATACCGTAAGCGGCCCCCGGCACCGTGGACACCGGCATAATAAACTTCGTGTCGTGCAGAACAGCCTCTACCACTTCCGTGATCACCACGCCGATACCATAGTAAGTGGCGCGTTTCCGCTGAATGATTTCGTAAGCGGCACGGCGGGTTTTGATTTCGATTTCCTTCATCTGTTTGGCAGTCAGAAGTTTTTTGACCGGCATGCTGGACACATTACACAGGCTCCAGGCCACAAACTCACTGTCGCCGTGCTCACCCATAACATAACCGTGGATGTTGTGCAGATTCACGTCCAACGCCTGACCGATATTGTAGCGCAGACGGGAAGTATCAAGAGCGGTTCCCGTACCGAAAACCTGCCCTGGGTTCGGCTGTTTTAAAAAATTCCTTGCCACGTAAGAAAGAATATCCACGGGATTGGAAACCAGAATCACGACCGTGTCAGATCTTAGTTTTCCCATTTTTCTGAGAATGTCTTTCAGAATTTTGATATTCTTGCTGACAAGGTCAAGACGTGTTTCTCCGGGCTTCTGTGCCGCGCCGGCCGTAATGACAATGACGTCCACATCCCGGCAATCTTTAAAATTCCCGCCCCGGACGCTTCCTGTTTCAGTGCCGATCAGCCCGTGGCTCAGATCCATCACCTCGCCGGCCTCACGTTCTTCACTGACATCAATCAGAATCAGTTCGGCCGCCAGCCCCTTGATCATGGCCGCGTAGGCAAAAGAAGAACCCACCATACCGGTTCCGACCACGGCGATTCTGGTTTCCCGATCACCGTTAGCGTTTTTGCTTTTCATAATTTTGAAATTTAATTTTTATTTCTCTGAAAATAACTTTAGCATAGAGCGGGTACATAAAAAAGCACCCTGTTGAAGAAATGCCGTAACTTTCTAAACACCAGAAAATGCCCACAGAACCTATCAGATTCTCCTTATAATTTTGAAAAGAGGTTTTTGTCGGTATCGACGGCTGGAATCGGGTATTTGCCAATTACATTAAGACGATTAGCGCTTAATGCAACATATAACGAAATTGATGAGCAATCCGGCAACGCCTGAATAAAGCCCAAAAATAGTACCTAGTTTAGCCGAATTCAATATGGTAAACCAAAAGGCATCATAATGACCAATGGCATACAGACCTAATTGAATAGCAAACCCAATAGGAAAAGCTACAAAGAAGGCCATTAATATCAGGCTCAATAAAAAAGAAATCGTGTATTTTTCGATTCTCAATGCATTTCTAATGAAGATAAATAGCGGCATCATAATGAACACAAATAAAAGAAGCACGTCCGCAAAATATGCAGTGATTTTCAGATTGGAGGTGATCTGGAAAATCAAAGCATTTAACGGGAGATAACTCACGACTAAAACATAATAGACAACTGTGAGAAAGTAGATGTTATTCAAAATTGTTTTTTCCGTTTTC
>JAZDNJ010000078.1:0-3817 GCA_043800105.1 Patescibacteria group bacterium | reverse complement strand
AGAAATGGAAGAAAAAGGAATACTGGTTAAGGCAGCCTCCTATTCGGGACTGGCCGAGGAAGCCGGCTTTGCCTATAAAGACATTCGTGACGTAGTTGAAGCCGTGGAACTTTCAGGCATTTCAAAAAAAGTGGCCTCCTTTGAACCGATTGGAAACATTAAAGGTTAAGTTAGCGTAAATAATGTTAATTTTATACGCGGAACTATGAGAATACGTCTAGTCCGGGATGAAGATTATGCAGCAATCGCTCGCCTTCACCGGCAAACAATTCGCCACATTAACTCAATGGATATAAAGTCATCAGGAAAGACCTTCATCCGATAAAAGACAAAAAACTGCTGATCTTTGTTATGTCTAAAACGCTTACTTAAAAATAATGTGAATTACGAAATTCAAATGCTTGGCTTGAGTAATGACACCCTCACCGGGGGTGATGCCGAAAATGGAAAACTTTAGTGAGGTAAAGCCCAGGTATATACGAATTTACCTGAAATACTACCTAAACTTTACCTCAGTCTGGATTCGCGAATTTAAGACCCACCACCTACCAGCAGGAACCGTAACAAAGAGGAAAAAAATCGCAATTCACGCTAACATAATATTGCTATATGAGACTTTTTATCGCTATTACAGTTCCAAACGGCTTACACAACTACTGCCAGCAGATGCAGTGGCGATTCGAAGGATTGAAAAAGGTCAACGCTTTTCATCTGACGCTCCAGTTTTTGGGCGACGACACGAAAGACCCCGAGCCGATTATGGCGGCACTGAGCCAAATTCAGTTCAAGCCTTTCGAAATCGAGATGGGCGACATTGTTCCTTTCGGCCCACCAACTGAGCCCCGGGGTGTGTGGATTGAGTGCGCGAAAAATAAGGCCTTAAACGCTCTGGCGGCGGAAATTCAGGCCGCCCTAAAACTACTCGGCTACAAATCGGATAAACCCTTCATGGCCCATATCACCCTTGGCAGATATAAGAGATTTCCCGGAAAAGTCCCGCAAAGAGCGAAAGGCGTGCCACATCACTTCATGGCAGATCATTTTGAACTGATCCAAAGCCATCTGGGTGAAAACGGCCCACAGTATAAAGTTCTGCAGAAATTTTTTGGCAAACCACAAAAATAGTAGTAAAATTAATAAGGTGTGAAAGCACTTTTTTACAACTTAAAGAAATCTTCATGAAAAATCTACTTATTAAGCGGTGGAGCCCTATTTTAGTGGCCTTTGCCCTTACTTTACAGGTTATTACGCCTGCGGCCTTTGCCACAGAGTCTGAGAATAACGTAACAACCGACACGACAAGTGAAACAGTCACTACTAGTGACACTACTAACGCGGACAATGCCGGAACCGCGGATACAAGCACAACGAACGCAACAACCGATGAATCTGCTGTAACAGAATCAACGGCGGTTAACGTGGATCTTTCGGGTGTAAGCAGTGACGACGCCGTAGAAGTTCTGGATGACCTTCTGGAAGAGCAGGAAAATGTCGACGCTGAAACGGACGCAATCATCAATAACCTATTAGAAGAGGCCAACACGGATGAAGAAGCTGAAGATCTGATTCAGGAGGTGGAGGAAGATGTGAACGATGCTATTGCCGATCTGGAAGCAAAAGCCAAAGCTAATCCAGCACTCAGGGCCCAGATAGCCAAACGCATTCTAAAACACAGGGCTTTTCTGCTCAGACTCAGGGCTAAACTGATCGCGAGACATCACAAAGTTGTAGAGAAAATCCAACACATCAAAGAAGTCCGGCGTCTTTATGAAATACGTTGGGGTGTGCTGGATCCGAAGGAGCAGAAATGTCCCGGCCTGACTCGTGAAGCCATTAAAACCGCTCTGGACGCCGGAGAAACTCCCAAATGCGGCATAGCTGAAGCGGACTACACAGGAAGTATCAGTGTAAATAAAGGGAAACTTCACGTGCAGAAACAAATGCTCTTCGAAAAAAATGATTCAGTAACCAACGAAGGAGGTTCATCAGTGGAATGGACTTCACACATCGCGGGTCATTGGGATGGCCTGATTGTTGAATATACCCCAGGCAATGAAGAGGGAAAAGTTGATGTAAGTCTTTCTATCGGAGACCTTAATGCCACTTTCAGTCCCGCGGAAGCCATGGGCAGAAAACCTATCGGTAACGGCCATATGATTGAAGTAAGACCGCTTGCCGCCGCCATTAGCGGAGTCGTTGATAATGCCCAGGACAAACTGGTCGAGAACAAACTCAAGATTGAAGATAAAATAAGCAAGATCAAAGACAAGATCTACAGACTAAGATTGCTAAAGGCTAATTCCACAGAAGATGTTGCAGATGAAGTGGTTGAGTTAGAAACATTACTGCAGGAAATTGGAGACTACAATTTTGACGACACCAGCAATGATGAAATCGGTATCGAAGTTGATGCCTCCCTAATCGATTTGGGTGACGGAACAAACAAAGAAAGAGTTAAGAACCGTCTTGATCACTTAAGGAAAATGTTCCAGACAGTCAAAGAAAAGGCCAAAGACCGAAAGTTTTCAGAAAAATTGATTCCTTTCAAAGATACCGACGACAGTGAATGGTACACCAAATATGTTGCTCCCATGAAGGAAAAGGGTATTGTGAGCGGTTATAAAGACGGAGCGGGTAATGAAATCGGCGAGTACCGACCGGGCAACAACGTTACTGTAGCCGAAATACTTAAAATCGGCCTGGAAACTTCCAACAACGGACAAGGTGACGGGGTTCCTGCCCTGCAAGCCGCCCTAAATCACTGGGCTAAGGCTTACGTAAAAAGAGCTGAAGAGCTTGGTTTAGATATTGTAGGCACTGATACGGATTTAAATCGCCCGGCTACCAGAGGTGAAGTAATCCGAATGATGCTGGAAGCCGCAGGCGTAGATCCGGATGCTGTATCCGGCACTTCCTTCTCTGATGTTTCTGCCAGCCACAAGCATGCCGCCTTCATTGCTCTGGCCAAAGAATTGGGAATCGTAAGCGGTGATGACAATACAGGCACCTTCCGCCCTGACGAACCGATCAACCGGGCCGAAGTTGCCAAGATTGCCAATCAGATTTTAGAAGTTCTTCTCGGAGAGTAGTCCGAACTCAAATCTTTAACCCCCATTCTGAGCAATCAGAGTGGGGGTTTTTGGTTAAAAACCAGTTTACAATTTCGCGACATTCCTATAATATAGCCACGCTTTACGCGGAGCGGTAGTTCAGCTGGTTAGAACGCCACACTGTCACTGTGGAGGTCGCGGGTTCGAGTCCCGTCCGTTCCGCCATTTACAAAATACATCTTCTCTATAAAATGAAGTCATAATGGGCTTAATTCTTTTGGCTTAAATGACTTTCAAACGCACCATTGCCCGCATAGCCTGGTTTATAATCTTCACCGTCATTGTCGCGGCATTCCTGTATATCTTGTTCAATTATGAATCACTTAGGCTAAAACTTGGTGAAGAAATACAACTGTTTGGCCCAATCGGACTGGTCTTTGCCGGACTCTTTGTGGATACGCTGGGCGGACCGCTTGGCCCGGAAATGCCGACGATTGCCGGCCTGCTCACGGGGATTCCATGGACAACCGTAGCTCTGATGGTGGCTTTGGGGAGCCTAATCGGCAGTCTTGTGATTTACGTAATCGGACATTACTTTGGTGAGTATGGGGCTCTTCTTTTTATAAACAGAAAGACCTTCGAGCACTGGCGCCTCCGGTTTTTTAAATACCGTCGGCTCACTATGACGCTTGCCGCTCTCACACCTGTGCCTTATGTCACCTGCTGCGTGATTGCCGGAGTTTTCAATATGAAACTCTGGGAATTTC